>JASHSD010000442.1 GCA_030036985.1 Bryobacteraceae bacterium | reverse complement strand
GAAACCGGGTCCTTCGAGTTCTGCGTGTATTTGTCGGGGATGATTCCGCCGTCCTCGAAGTCGGGAGTCGTGAGCGTGAGTCCCGGGCCTTGCGGTCCGCGCGCTCTGCCGCCGCCTCCCTGAGCGAAAGCCGAGCCGATGCCCGCGGTCAGAAGCGCCGCGCCGATCGCAAATGTACGCGTCATTTTCATGTTCTGGTTTCTCCTTGCGTGTATCAGCGTAACAAAATCTGCGCGCAGCCTAAAGCAGCCCGTGCTTCTTCATCTTGTAGCGCAGCGCGTCGCGCCCGATCCGCAGTTCCCGCGCCGCCCTGGACTGATTGCCCTCGGCCCGCGCCAGCGCATCGCGCACCAGACGCTTTTCGTGCTCTTCGAACGAATCGCCGCCGGCTTCCACCACCGGCGCAGGCCCGGAACCTGACCGCGCCGGGAAACGCAGATAATCCGGCAGATCCGCCACGTCGATCATGTCGCCCAGCACCATCATCGAGGCGTGTCCGATGACGTTCTCCAGTTCCCGAACATTGCCCGGCCAGTTATGCCGCGCCAGAACGATCTGCGCTCGTTGCGTTATCCCGCGGATCTGCTTATGGAACTGATTCGAAAACCTCTCCACGAAGTAACTCGTAAGCAGCGGAATATCTTCCTTCCGCTCTTCGAGCGATGGCACGTCGATCTCAACCATCGACAGCCGGTAAAACAAATCCTCGCGGAACGTCTTGGCCGCCACGGCATCGCGCAGGTCGCGATGCGTGGCCGCAATCACCCGCGCATCCACCTTGCGCGGCGTGAGCGATCCCACCCGCAGGACCTCCTGGTTCTGCAATGTGCGCAGCAGCTTCGCCTGCGTCCCCAGCGGCATGTCGCCGATTTCGTCGAGGAAAATCGTCCCTTTGTCGGCGAATTCAAACAGGCCCATCTTGTCCTGATTAGCGCCGGTGAACGCCCCCCGCACATGACCGAACAGCTCGCTCTCGAACAGGGTCTCGACCACCGCCGAGCAGTTCAGCACCACGAACCGTCCCTTCGAAACCGGACTCAGCGAGTGCAGCGCCCGCGCGGCCAGCTCCTTGCCTGTGCCCGTCTGTCCCGTCACCAGAATCGTACGGAAATGCGGCGCCACGCGCCGGATGCGGGCGAATGTCTCCCAAATGGCGGCGCTCTTGCCGATCATGCCCTCGAACTGCGCGTCTTCGCGGACGCCGCTGTCGACCGCCAGCAACTTCTGCCGCCGCCGCGCCTCGTCCATCAGTTTCGAGATGCGCTCGCGCAGCACGGCCAGCGGCACCGGCTTGTTCAGATAATCCGAAGCGCCTTTCCGGATCGCCTCGACGGCCGACTCCGAACTGTAGTGCGCGGTCATTAAAACCACGTCGATGGAGGGATCGAATTCAACCACCCGCTCCAGCACCTCGAGTCCGGTCATGCCGGGCATCACCAGATCCGTCAGCACGATCTGCGGGTGCTCGCGATAAATCATCTCGATGCCTTCTTCGGGATCCTGCGCGGTAAAGATGGAAAGCCCGTCATGCGCGAGAGCGCTCGACAGCAGTTCGAGACTGCCGGGGCTATCGTCGACGATGACAAGGGAAATCCTTGATTCGGCGGAAGCGGCGCTCATCTGGGCAGAGTTACATGGTAATGCATTCTGTGCTTCCCCGGACGCGCGACTTTAGTCGCGCCCTTGGATTCACCAGGATCGGAAACTGCGTTTCCGTGTAGGGCAGGATGGCATCCTGCAGCGGATTGGTAATCCGCTTGGCCTGGACCGGCCACAACCTCTGGGTTTTCCGGAGCGCTTGTGTAAGCACCGGCTTTATCCCGATTGCCTCAACCAGGGCCGGCCGGAAGGCCGGCTTGCAGCGCCGAAACGCCGCCCCACAACACGAGACGTCACGCGCTCATGTTTTGACGGCTCCTCGCCCGCGTCAGGTTTCGCTCCAAATGCGCGGTACAAATACACAGCGGCTGAGTCTAATCAAACAGGGCGAACCAGCCCGACGAACTCACCAGGAGACCAACGTGAACATATCGCGCTTCTTGCACCGACTCAACCGAAAAGGGCTCATCGCCCTCGGTGTACTTACATTGACAGGAGGTCTGCTCGCCGCCGGCTTCGGCTATTCGACGTCGCGAATCAACCTCAAACTCGCCAACCCCGATGAAGGCCCCGCCCGTTACACGATGGCTCCGGCCGCGCGCGCGGCCATGCCGTCCGTCGTGAAAATCTCTTCTTCAAAAGTTGTGAAGACCACCGGTTACAACGGCGGAGGCCAGGACCTTGACCCGCTGTTCCGCCAGTTCTTCGGCAATGGCTTCCCCGGCGGCGGAGGCGGCTGGCAGCAGCCACAGCAGCCGCAATCGCATCGCGAGGGCGGCCTCGGTTCGGGCGTCATCATCAGCCCGGACGGCTACATCCTCACCAACAACCACGTGGTCGATGGCGCGACCGACGTTGAGGTCACCCTGCCCACGACCCGCCAACAGTACAAAGCCCGCGTGATCGGCACCGACAAGCGCACCGACGTCGCGCTCATCAAGATCGAAGCCTCCAATCTGCCGGCCATCACCATCGGCAACTCCTCCAAGATCCAGATCGGCGACGAAGTGCTCGCCATTGGCAATCCCTACGGCGTCGGCCAGACAGTGACGATGGGAATCGTCAGCGCCGTCGGCCGCTCCGATCTCGGCATCGAGGACTATGAGGACTTCATCCAGACCGACGCCTCGATCAATCCGGGCAACTCCGGCGGCGCGCTGGTCAACGATCGCGGTGAACTGATCGGCATCAACACCGCCATCCTCGCTCAGGAATCCGGCGGCAATCAGGGTATCGGTTTCGCGGTGCCCATCAATCTCGCCCGCCAGGTAATGGATCAGATCGAAGAGCACGGACATGTCACGCGCTCCTACCTCGGCGTCAGCGTGCAGGAAGTGACCCCGGCCATCGCCAAAGATCTCGGACTCAACGGACCCGAGGGCGCGCTGGTCAGCGACGTTTCTCCCGACAGCCCCGCCGCCAGAGCCGGTCTCAGGACCGGTGACGTGATCGTCGGCATCAACGGCACGCCGATCGCGCAACGCAACGACCTCCGCATGAAGGTTTCCCTCATGACCCCGGACCAGACGGTGCACCTGAAAGTGTTCCGCGACGGCCAGATGCGCGATGTCGACGTTCAGCTCGCGGAGATGCCTGGCGAACAGGTAGCCAGCCGCGAGGGCGCACGGAGTGAACAGGGCGAGTCCGCGCTGCAGGGTGTTTCGGTAGAGGATCTGGATGCCCAGACGCTGCGCCAACTCAACCTCCCCGCGAGCACCAAAGGTGTTGTGGTAACGCAGGTCGACCCCGCCAGCCCGGCTGCCGAGGCAGGACTGCAGGAAGGCGACGTGATCCAGCAGGTCAATCGTCAGCCCGTGACCAACGCGAACGAATTCGCCCGCGCCGTCCGGCACTCGAACGGAGGCCAATCGCTGCTGCTGGTGAACCGCAACGGCGACAAGATGTTCCTCTCGGTCTAATTAACCGCCCGTTCCGAACCGCGCGCGCCGTTCCAAACCGCGCGCCCCTTTCTGAGCCGCGCGCGTGAGCAAGCGGTTTGCGGCGCGGAGCGCCTTCAGGCGCTCCGCGCCCTGGAGTTTCTACATTTTCAGGCAGCGGCAGCCTGAACCATGGCTTCCTCGGTGACTCGGAATCCGAAAGGAGCGAGTAACTGGGGGTGCTGCGCCATCTCTTTGCGGAGGAGAGTGACCAGATCCAGGGCGGAAGGCCGCCGGGCTCTGCGTCGCCACTTGGGGAGTGGCGCGTAGGCCTTGCCGCGCTCGGCG
>JASHSD010000441.1 GCA_030036985.1 Bryobacteraceae bacterium | reverse complement strand
CGGTTGTCGGGCGAGACAGCCGCGCATCGCGTCCCGGATTTGGCGTAACGGACGCCATGCTGAACCTGCACGCGGTGCAGCTGCGAATTCCGGCAGACGCAAACATCGTCCTCGGGCAGAGCCACTTCATCAAGACAGTGGAGGATCTCTACGAGGCGATGGTGAATTCCGCGCCGCGCATCAAGTTCGGGCTCGCCTTCAACGAAGCCTCCGGGCCATGCCTCACGCGCGCGGACGGCAACGATGCCGAACTGCGGGAAGCGGCAGTGGAGATTGCCGCGTCGGTGGGCGCGGGCCATTTCTTCGCGGTGGTGATGCGCGACGTTTTTCCGATTCACACGCTCAAAGCGATTCAGTCCGCGCCCGAGGTCTGCACCATCTTCTGCGCCACGGCGAACCCGGTGGAAGTGATCGTGGCGGAAACCGAGCTGGGACGCGGCGTGCTGGGCGTGATCGACGGCACTTCGCCCAAGGGCGTCGAAGGGCCGGAGAATGCGAAGGACAGGCGCGATTTTCTGCGGAAGATCGGGTATAAGCGATAAATGCAGGGCACGTTCGAAAGCTCGGGTCAGCTGTCTGAAGATACAAGGACCGGCTCCGCCCCCGAGTTTTCATCGCCTTTGGATGCCCGAGAGCGGGCCATGTTGACAGAAAGGCATCCTGTAGTTGTTTTCTGTACTACCAATCCTTTGAATCTTTGAGCCGCGAAGATTTTTTCATGCGGCGATCCGTTGAAGCTGAGCGAAGGTGGCGCGGTCGGCGGCGAGAATGGCGGAAAGCGCCAGTCTTCCGGCGGCGGTAACTTGGTAGCGGTGCGTTATGCTTTACCTTCTGCAGGATGCCGTAAGCCCGGAGCAGCCGCAGTTTGCGTCCGACGGCTACTTCAGATCGCGATTGCGGAGTAAGCCGAATCAAGTCCGACGATGACCCAATTGGTGTTTTCAAGCGCGAAGAAACTATACAGCTTCTGGCCCGCAAAGAGCGGATTGCCCAGGGCTTCCTGAAAAACGGCTTGGCGGCGGAGTACACTTCGTGGTTGGAATTCAGCGTATAACTGGTAAGCGGCCCCGATCTTTCGGCCACAGACTTACGAAGTTTTTTGTTTCCTCCGAGGAGGACCCCTCATAGTACACGTCGCCTAAGTGGATATCCACAAAAGCGCGGATTTCAGCGCCTTCCTCAGGAAACTCGATGAAAACTATCCCGCGCACCAGAAGATCGACTTTTGCTGGATAATCGTTCCGCCCACATCTCACGAAAGGCGAAGGGTTATCTGGATGCGGCGCCACAGCGATTCGCTTGTTTTCCACGCCAAAGCACGGCTCTGGCTGGAATTTCATCGAAAATCAGTTCAGCAGGATGGCCCGAACTATACTGCGTGAAATCCGCGTGGCGCGGCATTCTGAACCGGCTTTTCCGTTGAACCGGCGCGTGTTCAAAGCCTGCATGCTCAAAGAAAGTCCGGAGCAACTTTGGAGTTACCGTTATGAATGGGCCATGGCCAATTACCTGCGGAAGCGGAATGGATCAACTGCGCCGGCAGCGCCTGCCCGCTTTTGAAGCTCGCCGCCATGCTGATCAGGCACATCGATGCATTCAGAACTACGCCGGGCGAAGGTGCGCTTCGGAGTCGTCGAGGCGGTTATGGAAACATCCGCATGCTGATCAATATCATCGCGGGCGCGGCTATAGGAACATGCGATATCTGCGATTGAAGGCCAAACGGATGGCCGCCACCAACGTCGAATACGTCTTTTTTGAGAAAATCAGGAAGGCCGCGGAGAATGCCGCCTTTTACAAACTCCTGCGCAGATCCGTACTTTCATTACTTGTCTCCGACGAATTCTGCCTGAAGAGCCACTCGCGGCGTCACTCATATCTCAAAGAAACAACCGGATCGATGCGCGATGCCCGCCATGCCGGCAGGAACCCCGCACTCGCCCCGACCAGCGCCAGCACAACAGCGGCGCCGGCGAAAATGCGGACATCGAGAGGCTTTACGCCATACAATAATCCCGCGATGAATCGCGTGAACGCGAAAGCCGCCGCCGTGCCGATCGTGGTCCCCGTCAGCACCAGCTTCATCGTCTCCCTCAAAATCAATCGCTGCACATCCGTTCTTTGAGCGCCCAGCGCCAACCGAATTCCCAACTCCCGCGTGCGCTGCGCCACGTTGTAAGCCATCACACCGAAGAGTCCGACGGCCGAAAGCAATAGCGCCATCGCCCCGAAAAACGCCGACAGCGCAGCGACCATCCGTTCCCGGCTCGCCATGTCGTCCACATCGGTATCGAGGGGACGGATGCGCGCGACTTGCGCCGATGGCTCCGCCTCAGCCGCCGCATGCCGAATGATCGCCGCTATGGACGCCGAACCCGCCGTGCCGCGCACCAGAAAGGCGCCTTCCTGAAACAACGGCATATAAATCGTTCGCGCGATGTTGCCGCGCACGCCGTGATGCCGGACATCGCCCACCACCCCCACAATCTCCCTCGTGACCGGAATCGGATCCAGATCAATCCCGCCGGGAGTTATCAAACGATGCCCCAGCGCCGAACCGTTGCCGAAGTAACGCCGGGCGAAGCTTTCGTTGACCAAGGCTACGGGCGCATCGGTCGCGACATCGCGCGCCGTGAGCGTGCGGCCCTGCAGCAGCTTCGTCCCCATCACCTCGATTAAATCCGGCCCGGCGGCAAACATCTCCGTGCCATCGTCATTACCCACGGACGCGCTACCCTCTATGCGGACTCGAGAATGCCAGCCCCACGTCTGATTCACCTGCGGCCATGCCCAGCTGGAGTCCAAAACTCCGGGCGCGCGATTCAGCCGTTCGCGCAGATCCGTGAATGCCTGCAATCGGCGCGCCGGGGTCATGGCCTTTGGGAGCGCCAACTCGAAAGCGGTCACGTTCTCCGGATGAAATCCGAGATCCACCTCGCTCATGTTCCGCACGGTCTCGAGGAAAAGGCCCGCGCCGATCAACAGCAGCAGCGAAAGCGCCTGTTGCGCCACAACCAGAATTCTTCCCGCTCCGGAACGCGGGCTGACCCGAGTGCTGCTCCCTGGCCGGAGACCCTCCTCGGCAGCCGCGGCACGAAACCCAGGCACGAGCCCGAACAGCAGCGCGGTGGCGATCGCGAGACCCGCGGCAAAGGCGAGCACCGCCGGGTCCGGCCTTGAATCGAACGAAATCGGCGGGTCGGACACAGGCAGGAGGGCAATCAGCAGCCGCGCCGCCGGCATCGCCAGAAGCACCCCCGTCCCAGCGCCAGCCAACGCCAGCAGCAAACTCTCGGCGAACAAGTGGCAGACGATTCGCCCCCGGCTCGCCCCCAAAGCCCGCCGCACCGCGATTTCAGACTGGCGCGCGCTGTTGCGGGCCATCACCAGATTCGCCACGTTGGCGCAGCAAATCATCAGCACCAGAATCACGGAGCCGAGCAGAATGAGCAGCGGCCATTCGTAGGTGTGTCCGATGGTGGCGATGCCCGATGCGGCCGGGGTCAGCATCAGGTGTTCGCCCCGCAAGGGCGCTCCGTGAAGAATCCACTGCTCGATCTGCGCGCGGTACAGGCGATCAAACCTGGCCTCTAGCCGCTTCACGTCACTGCCGGGCCGCACGCGCGCGAGCATCCGCAGCCAATACGCTCTGGGATCGGTGAGCCATTGTTTGGGAATGTCCGGGTCCGCGGAAATCGGCGCCCAGACTTCGATCGCGGTTCCGGCTTCCACTCCGCTGAATCGGGGCTGCGCGATTCCGACGACCGTGAAAGGCGCCTCGCGAAAATAGACGGTCTTTCCGATGATCGACCGATCCGAATGAAATCTGCGCCGCCAGAAGTCATAGCTCAGAACGGCGACATGCCGTCCGCCGGCAACATCGTCGTCGCCCGGCTCGAACAGACGCCCGGCAAATGCCCTGA
>JASHSD010000440.1 GCA_030036985.1 Bryobacteraceae bacterium | reverse complement strand
GTTGATCGATGCCGAGCGTCATGGTGCTGTCGACCGTTCCCGAGTATGCGCCGTCGGCCGCGAACCGGGCCCCGCCCGCGGAGACGCTCCATCCCACACGTTCCCCGGGCGTGAGGTCCGGCTCCGCAACGGAGATAAACGTCTCGCATCCGATGGCAATCTGACCGCGGTTTCGACAGGCGCCGTGCTCGATGTATTCGGCTCCGAGAAGGCGCGCGACCGTCTCGTTCGCGGGGCGCCGAAACACAGTCCCGGTCGGACCATACTGCAGCACGCGGCCCTGGTCCAGAATTACGATCTCGTCGGCGAGGAACGCGGCCTCCAGAGGATCGTGCGTGACGAGGATGGTTGTGGCCGGGATCTCCTGCTGGAGAGCGCGAAGATCGCGCCGTACCTGGGAGCGCCGGGGCGCATCCAGCGCGGAAAGGGGCTCATCGAGGAGCAGCAGTTTCGCCGGCCGCACCAGCGCACGCGCGAGCGCGACTCGTTGTTGCTGACCGAGCGACAGAGAGCCCGGACGGCGATTCTCCAATCCCTCGAGCCCCAGCCGCTCGATCCAGTGCCTTACGGCGTTCGGGTCGGCCCCACGAGGGAAGTGGAGATGCTCGATCGGCGTCAGGTGCGGGAACAGGCCGTAATTCTGCGGAACCCAGGCAATACCGCGATCGGCGGGGTCGAGGCGGGAAAGCTCCCGTCCATCCACGCTGATCCTTCCGGTGTCGCCGTGTTCCAGGCCGGCAATCAGTTTGAGAGTCAGCGACTTTCCCGATCCGGAGGGGCCGAGGATGGCGAGCCGATGAGCCCGCGTCGACCATGCCCCATGCAGGCGGAAGTTACCGAGACGCTTTTCCACGTCGAACTCGATGTGCGCGCCCTGACGATGGGTCGTGGCCAGGTCGGCGACGGGCGTGCTTCCAAGCGAGGAGATCGCGAGTGGGAGCGTGGGGCGCGACACATTCAGAGCACCCGCCGCCATATCGCTCAACGTCAGGACCAGAAGCGCCAGGACCAACGTGGGCAACAGCACGGGCAGCATCGCCGGCAGTCCCTGCGAGCCGAATGCAACGTAGGTGTAAACGGGAAGCGAGTAGGGATGGTAGGCGACCATCACAGTGGCGCCGAACTCGCCGAACGCCCGCAGCCACGCCAACAGCATCCCGGAGAGCACCGAAGGCCAAGCCATGGGCAGCGCGATGCGGAAGAAGACCTCAAGCGGACGCCGTCCCAGTGTCGCGCCGACGCCTTCCAGCACGGGATCGATCGAGGCGAAGGCCGAGCGTGCCGCAATGACGAGAAACGGCGCCGCGACGAATAACTCGGCGATAACGATCCCGGCGAAGGAGTCCGTCAGGGCGCCTGCCGTGGCGCGCCCGATCGGGCTGCTGTACCCGACGAGGAACAGGAGCAGGATGCCGCTGGCGAGCGGCGGCAGGGCGAGCGGCAGCTGGACCAGAAATCCGACCACGACGGCCAGACGCCCCTCGACGCGAGCGAGCAGGTATCCGAGAGGGATTCCGCCGAACGCGATGAGGATGGTGGCGACGGACGCGCTGGCGATCGAAACCGCGCAGGCATCAAGGAGCGCGTGGGTGTCGACTTCATGCCAATTGGCCCACCGTCCCTGCACGATTCCGGCGAGAAACGGCGCAGCGAGATAAACGGCAAGAAGCGCGGCGAGACCCGCGAGCGGCGCGGGAACGCGACGCCTCACGGCGTCCCGGTGGTAAGCGCTCGAATATCTGCCGGCATACTGTTCTGCTCTCCGGAAACCGACGGCTTGCGCAGCGCAAGCCCGTGTTGTTCCAGAATATGCCGGCCCTCGCTTCCGAGCAGGAATGCGACGAATCGACGGGCGCCGGACGCATCGGGCGCATCGCGCAGGATCGTCACGGTGTAGACGGCTTTGGGAGCGATGGCGCCGGGCAGGGAGACCGAGGGGATCTTAGCGTCGGTGGTCTCGGTCGAGTAGAAGAAGCCCGCATCAAGCTGGCCCGACTGAATGCGGCCGACGAGGCTCTCTTCAGGGAGCACCTGCGCCGGATTTTCGGGCGCCCCGAGCACCTTCTGCGCAAGGCCGGGCCGGTGGTAAGACTTCTCCGCCGCGTCCATGAGCTGCACCGTCAGTGCTCCCTTGGGATCGAGCTTCGGGTCCGTGCGCCCGATGCGGATGCCAGGTTCGGTGAGCACCTCGTACCAGGGCTTGGTTTTGAAGTCCGCGGCGAACCGGCTCGAGGCGTTGTAACCGATCACGAGGGGAGACGCGGCGAAGGAGATGTACCAGCTCACCCATGAGCCGTTGGTCGGACCCATCAGAGCGGAATCCACCTTGGGATTGGCGCTGACGAAGACATCGCCCTGGCGGAGCTTTCCTTTGATCTGGTTGGCGAGCGCGTTCGACCCGGCCGCAAAGCCACGGAACTGGTTCCCCGTGGCTTTCTCGAAGGCAGGGCCGATACCATGCTCCATCAGGTTGACGAGAGAGCCTGCGTAAAGGACGTTTACCGTGTCCGCGGCCTGAGCCGCAGGCGTTGAAGCCGCAAGCAGCGCAAGCGCCACGAGACTGAATGTGCGGGACAGCGTTATCATGTGACCCCCTTAATATATGCTCCAAAATGCCCGATTCCCGCTGATGCGCTTGCGCTCTTTCTCACATACTCGAGCCCAAAAGCACCGGCACGAGTGCCGGTGCGGCAGACGCGAGCGTCTGCGCCACGACTTCATTTGACCGGCTGTCTTCACCACTGTGGCGCAGACACTCAGCCGGCTTCCTACCAGAGCAGCTTCAGAGCGAACTGAATCTGCCGCGATGTGGTCGAGGTACTGGTTATGATGCCCGCCGTGGGCGAAACGCCGCTGGGTGTAAACGTCACGGCGTTCGGCGTATTAAAATTGGCGTGGTTCAGAATATTGAAGAACTCGGCGCGGAACTGCAGGCGCAGCCGTTCGCGTAGTTGCGTGTCCTTCAATACAGAAAAGTCCCACGTAGTCAGGCCGGGGCCGATCAGCGTGTCCCGCCCCAGGTTGCCGTAAAAACCGCTGTTGTTCGGTGGGGCCAGGAACGCGGCCGGGTTGAACCATTCGTTCGGGCTGCCGATGATCACCGGTCCTGTAAACGCCGGGTTCACGAACGGGCGCACGGGATTATGCGTGTCCCCATTGTTCGACGGATTGTAGCTGAGCTGGGGCGTGAACGGAAACCCGCCCT
>JASHSD010000032.1 GCA_030036985.1 Bryobacteraceae bacterium | reverse complement strand
AGCGCCTTCGTCGGCAACATCGTGGAAGCGATGGTGGCCTACGGACGCGGCGAGCTGGGTGACGATGCCATCCCGCTGCATTCGGTTGATCGCCTGATCGTGATCGGCTCGGACGGCATGATGCGAGCCGTGCAGCAGGCCCGCCACACAGTCCTGTTCCCGTATCTCAAGCCCGACCATCAGGCCATCGGCAGCATCAACTCGCCCATGCAATGCATGATGAAAGAGATCTGCGCGCAGTGCCTCCAGATGCATCGCGACCCGGTCACCGGCGAAGAAACCGTGGTCTTCTCCTGCTTCAATCAGGACCAGCCGCTCGATCACGTCGATTTCAGCAGCCTGCGCACGCGCCTCTCGCAGAACGGCGCGCAGGAAAAAGTCACGCGCCTCTGGATCGACCACTGCCTGCGCGACATCGGCGCGCGCCCCGCCCAAAACCGGTATAGTTAATATAAGGAGGTTGGGACATGCGTCTGCTGGCTGTCATTGTTGCTACAGCCATACCTGCGTTCCCCCAATTCCAGGCTTTCGGCCCCTCGGGAGGATCGTGTGCCGCTAATGGTGCCGCCGCCCTCAATGTGTACCCCAGCGAGGTCTCGTTTCCGCCGGTTGTTAATGCGCCTTATTCAGCCCGCGAATCCAATGAGTTAATCCGGACTCTCGTCGACGGAACCCACCTCACGACCCACCCACGGGATGACGTTATGACATGGCGGGATTCATCCGGCCGCGTTCGCACTGAAATTCGCGCGGTTCCGGGAGGCCGGTTTTCCTGCGACTCGGTCCTCGCGGAGATTTACGACCCGATCGCCGGTTCCGCTTATCTGCTCGACACGGTGAATCACATCGCGCATCGCGTGCCGATAGCGCCCTTGCTGCAGCCGTCGGCCGCACAACCCGACCCCGTCCCTGCAAAACAACGTTGGACCTCGGAGCAGTTAGGCACGAAGACAATGTTCGGCGTCATCGTGGAGGGCACAAGGCGCAGCACCACGTACGCGGTGGATACCCTGCAAGGTAACGACCGCCCTGTCACGGCGACAGAGGAACGTTGGATCTCACGCCAACTGGGACTTACCGTTTTGGAAAAGACTTCCAACGTCTCGGGAGTGCAGACCATAGCCCTCAGGGATTTGAGTGCAGCGGAACCCGATGCATCTCTGTTTAAAGTCCCCGCGGGATACCCGGTGGTTGAAGAGACCGGACGTTTCACCATCCACACTCCCGCCCACAATTGATGAGACAGGAGATTTGAACATGCGTCTGCCGGCGATGATGATTGCCATGATGGTTGCAACCGCGATCCCCGCGTTCCCGCAGTTCCATAGCTTCATGGTCTCTGGCCGGTGCGATCGGCAGTCGGGCGCCGGGGAGTTCAAAGTCAGGCTTCCGCGCGAGACCAGAACACCGCCGGTGATCGACGCGCCTTACTCAGCCGTCGAACACACGGAAACCGTCCGGACGCTCCCCGATGGCGCCCACCTGATTTCCAAAAGCCGCCAGGAAGCTGCAACGTGGCGCGACTCATCCGGCCGCGGGCGAGAGGAGGATCGTGGCGATCTCCGCAACTGCAATTTGGTGCTGCCGCAGATCGTGGATCCGGTTGCCGGTTATTACTACCTGATCGATCCTGTGAATCACGTTGCCCATCGCGTGCCGATCGTGCCCGCGCTGCCGCGCGTCCGTCCCGCCTCTGTCGCGAGCCGACCGGCCGATTCGACGTTTACCTCAGAGCAACTGGGAACGAAAACAATCTCCGGCGTCACCGTGGTGGGGACAAGGCAGACTCAGACCTTCCCTGTTGGTTCCAGATTCGGCAACGACCGCCCTGTGGCAAGGACCTATGAACGCTGGGATTCACCCCACTTGGGAATTACCGTCTCCGAGGTGACTTCATTCCTGGACGATGTGACCACAACGGAACTCAATGATTTGAGCACTGCGGAACCCGACCCATCTCTGTTTCAGATACCCGCGGGCTATAAGATCGTCGACGAAACCGAGTCTTTTACGATAAAAGTAGAACCCGGAAACGGGATCAATGCTTCGCCCAAGCCGCAATGAGCCGCAAGCGCATACCAGCCGCGACCGCATACCAACCCGAAACTGCGTACCGACCCGCGACTGCATACCGAGCCGCGACCGTGAGGGAGCGGTCTGGCTTTCGTCTCCTACCCAACGTTTTCACGATCCACTGGCGCCGCTGATTTGTACCGCCTCGCGCCCTGTACTACCGGTACGAGCCGACTTTTGATATCATCAGCACCATGCTCGAATGTACGTGGAACGACACGGAAGCCGAAACCGCGCTGCGCCGTTTGGAACTCAGCGAAAAAAAGCCGGAAAAGCCGACCATGAGCGATCCCAGGCGTACGAGCGGAACCCCGGAGTCCTCAGCGTCCCTCCGCCGCCGGCTGGAAATGTCGTTGAGCCTGCGCTCTGTCGGCGTTGCAGGAAAGCCCGCCTCAACCCGCTGACTTGCTGACCAATATCCGAAGTTTTTCAGTTGAGTGGGGCGACTGCGATCCGGCCGGGATCGTGTTTTACCCCCGCTATTTCGAGTGGTTCAACGCCTGTACAGCCGCGCTGTTCGCCGCCGCCGGCATCTCCAGCCACGCCCTGCACGATACCTACGGCCTCGCCGGCATCCCCATGGTGGATACCCGCGCGAGGTTTTTCCAGCCGTCTACATTCGAAGATCGCCTGACAGTCGAAAGCGAATTGCTCGAATTCCGCCGAAGCAGTTTCGACATCCGGCACCGGCTGTTGAAAGGCGGAGTGCTGGCCGTAGAGTGTCTGGAAACCCGCGTCTGGGCGGTTCGCGATCCCGACAATCCATCGCGCATGCGATCGCAGCCCGTCCCCGCCGACGTCATTGCGCGATTCAAACAGGAAGCATGACGGAAATCGCGCCACCCCGGCTCGAGCATGTGGCCGATCTCATCGTCCGCGTCGCCCCGCCCATCGAGATCGGCAGAATCGCCGGAAATCTGCGGCGGATGATTCCGATCCTTGAAGGCGAAGTCACTGGTCCGCGCCTGCGCGGCAGAGTCCTCCCTGGCGGCGCGGATTACCAGACCATGCGCGCGGACGGCGTCACCGACCTGCACGCGCGCTACGTCATCGAAACCGAAAACCGCGCGCTGATCTATGTGGAGAACTCCGGCATCCGCAGCGGTCCGCCGGAACTGATGGAGAGGCTGCGCCGCGGCGAGCCGGTGGACCCGGCGCTCATCTACTTCCGCAGCACGCCGCGCTTCGAAACCGCCGCGCCGGAATACGAATGGATGATGCGGTCTCTGTTTCTATGTACGGGCGCGCGCTTCCCGGATCATGTGGAACTACGCTTCTTCCACGTCCTGTAACTGTGGGGCAGGTTGGTAACCTGCGGCGGATTGGCAACCCAATGCCACGTCGTTTTTTGTGGGGTCAGGTCTTCGGGCCTGCGGCCCAGCTTCTGCCCGGCCCGAAACTGATCGTACCCCCCGGATTTGCGTGCATAGGGTTTCCGAGGCGAGC
>JASHSD010000439.1 GCA_030036985.1 Bryobacteraceae bacterium | reverse complement strand
CTGCTGAAGAATCCGCGAAGTGATCGTTCTGCTGCGTGCGGGCCAGCGGAGTCCGGCACGAGCGGAGACGCGATCGCCGCTTCCGGCGCCCGCATGTGTCTTGCGCCAGGCTACGCCGGCGAGCCTGTCCACGATTTGATCGAATCTGCCGCGGGTCTGTTTGTTTATGGGCAGTCGGATGAGAGTCTACGAACAGGTGGCTGTGCGGCGTTTTGAGACACCGCCGGGCAAGCATTATGGTAAGTCCGGCGTCATGGTAAGTGCGGCGGCCACAGGTGCATGCACGCGGCGCGGGCATCGCTCTGCTTCCGCGATGAGCTTTTCATAACGCTGGCGATCGAGAATATCGTGGTCCCCATTTCAATCCAGAAAAGGAATTCACGAGTTTTCAAATTGGTTCTCCGGCGATGATCCCGACCGTTATCGAGCATCGCCACACAAGCAGCGTATCGACAGGATCGCAAGTGGTCTGCTACGACTGCGGTACGCGAACGAGGTCATATGGCAACATCTGCACGAACGGCTGCGCTTCTCTGTCTATGTCGACACGAGCGAAGGCTCGCGGTTGCCGGAGCCGAATACGGAGGTGGTGCGTGCGGCTTTCAACGGGGGGCTGCGCCCTCGCCTGATGTATCATAAAGCCAAAAGACGCGGTGGAGTCCGCTCAACGCCGTCTGTAGCGGCCAATGACTCCTGTTGGCGGGATTGCCTCAGGAAGCGGCTTCTTTGTCCCGGTCCTCCGGTGCTCGCCAATATAGGTCTGCGACGGAGGAGGCCAGTGTCATTCCGAAGTATCCTGTTTGGCGAATCGGAAGTTCACGCAGATCTCGACGCGCAAGAAGCGCCCGAATTCTTCCACGATCTCAACCTTGACCAGGTCGTCCAATCCATCACGGCCGGGCGCAACGAATACAGGCTGATGCCGTTTTTTCATATTCCGCTGCATGAGGTCCAGTGGATCGATTACCGGCATGAAGTCTTTCGCGCTCTGGAAGATCACGGACTGCTCGGCTCCGTCCACTCGTTTGCCCAGGGAATGCGGAGAGTGCGCGCCCATCTCGACCAGGCCGAAAAACTCTATTACAAGCACCAGAAGGAGAGTTGGTTTCTCGACGCCGTCAGCATCTATTGCGGCGTTCTCGGCCGGCTCGCGACCGATCTCTCAGCCGCGAATCCGAAGTCGCGCGGCCTCCGGGCCTTCCACGAGTTTCTGACGAACCATCTTCAATCCGGCGAATTCAAGTCCATGGCGACAGACGCGGAGAGGCTGAAGAAGGCGCTGTCCGGCATCAGTTATTCGATCCGGATTACGGGCAAGCGAATCATCGTTGGCCCTAGAGGTTCGGAACCGGATTACGGCGCGGATGTGCTGCAGACATTCGAGAAGTTCAAGCAGGGAGAGGTGAAGGAATACGAGTTCCAGTTTCCGTCCAGACCGGATATGAATCACGTGGAAGCGGCCATACTGGATTTCGTCGCGCAGCTCAATCCCGAACTGTTTCTGTCGTTGGACGAGTACTGCGCGCGCAACGCCGGCTTTGTGGACGGCACCATCGTCCGGTTCGATCGGGAGATTCAGTTTTATGTCGCATTTCTGGATCATGTGGAACGTTTCAAACGGACCGGCCTGTCCTTCTGCTATCCCACCGTCAGCGATCAATCCAAGGAAATCCGCGCCATCGAAACGTTTGACCTCGCGCTGGCGGATAAGCTTTCGCGGGAACGGGCGTCCGTGGTAACGAACGATTTTTTTCTGAAAGGCCGGGACCGCATACTGGTCGTGTCCGGGCCGAACCAGGGCGGCAAGACGACTTTCGCCCGCACTTTCGGCCAGATCCATTACCTCGCGAGCCTTGGCTGTCCGGTACCGGGCAGCGCAGCGAAGCTCTACCTCTTCGACCGGTTGTTCACGCATTTCGAAAGGGAAGAGGACATCCACAATCTGAGCGGAAAGCTGGAAGACGATCTGCTCAGGGTCCACCGCATTCTCGAACAGGCCAGATCGCGCAGCATCATTATCATGAACGAGAGCTTCCTGTCGACGACTCTGAACGATGCCCTGTTTCTGAGTAAACAGGTCATGCGGCAGATCATGGGACGCGACATTCTTTGCGTTACGGTTACCTTTCTCGACGAATTGGCCTCGATGAGCGAAAGCACGGTAAGCATGGTCAGCACCG
The DNA here is from genome assembly GCA_030036985.1 of Bryobacteraceae bacterium. GTDB lineage: Bacteria > Acidobacteriota > Terriglobia > Bryobacterales > Bryobacteraceae > BOG-234. The sequence continues at coordinate 1,047 of JASHSD010000439.1, read as the reverse complement.
TGAACCCGGAGGACCCGGCGCTGCGAACGTTCAAGGTCGTCAGAAGACCCGCCGACGGTTTGGCATATGCAGCCGCCATCGCGGAGAAGTATGGCCTCACTTACGAGCGCATAAAAGGACGGATCGGCGGGCGGGCGAAGGGACTCGTCGCGCCATGAAGGTTTTTCTGATGTATCGGGACCGGGACTTCGGCGTGGATGAAAAAATTCCGCAGACTGCCTCCGATTTAATACGAGATCTGGAACTGAATACACTCTTCGGCGGCGGAGATGAGTTCCTGGTCGAGATCATCAAAAAGGCGGTGCTGGCCGGCATCAACGATGCCGACGCAATCGTCTATCGTCAGCACGTCCTCGCCGATTGCCTGGATAAACCCGGGATCGTCCGCGAGATGTACGAAATCGCCATGAAGGCGCTCGAAAGTGAGAGAAAAATCTGGCGGGTCTTCGGCAATTTCCCGGACAGCGCGCTGCACCGGGCCGTCGAGGTCCTTGGGATCTTTCTTGGGTTTCTCAAACGGTTCAGGCAAATAGCGGATGAGCATGGCCGGGAATTTCGCTCGGAGGGGTTCGTCAGATTCTTCGCCATGATCGGCAAGGAACTCGACGACGAGTATCTCAACGTGGTTGAGGAGCATCTTGCGAGGCTTGAACTGCGCGGCGGCATTCTCATGAGCGCCGAACTCGGCAAGGGCAACAAAGGCATCAATTACGTGCTCCGCAAACCGCCCCAGGCGAGGCAAAAATGGCTGGAGCGGGTTCAGGACTGGGTGGAGGAACGCCTGCCGGGCCGCAATGTGTCGACTTATATGTACGAGATTGCCGATCGCGACGAAAACGGATTCAGGGCACTGTCGGAGTTGGCAGGCCGGGGAATCGGGCAGGTTGCGGCGGCGCTGGCGCAATCGACCGATCATATTCAGAGTTTCTTTGGCGTCCTGCGCGCGGAACTGGGCTTTTATATCTGCTGTCTGAACCTTCGCGACCGGTTGGCTCGAAAGGGAGAGCCGATCTGTTTCCCGGATGTGGCGCCTGTCGGAAAACTCTC
>JASHSD010000438.1 GCA_030036985.1 Bryobacteraceae bacterium | reverse complement strand
TCGCTAGGCACTGGGGTGGAGTTGTACTGACGTCCGGAGGCATTGCCTTCGTGCAGGAAGCACGGAAGTCCCTTGAATATTCCCAGCGAGCCGCGGATCGCGGCGCGGCAGCGAACCGCGGTGAAACGGGACTTTTCAAGGTAGGGTTTACCCCATTTCTGGACAATGGCCGACTCATAGAGATTCGTCGGGAGTTTTCGCGGGCGATGCCTGAGGTCGAGCTTGACTTCAGAAGCGCCTACTGCCCAACACAGTTGGAATGGGTTCTTCGCGAATCTCTGGACGCCGGATTGATCATCTTGCCGCTCAGATCGGACGAGGTATCATCGCAAGTCTTCTGGCAGACAAATCTCGTGTTGGCAGTACCGGAAGGAATGCTGCTGGACGAACCGGGTCCGCTATCCTTATCGGCGCTTTCAGAGCAGCCCGCGGTCTGGCTCGCGCGCGAGGTTAGTCCGGTGCTCTACGATCACCTTCTCAGTATGTGCCACAAATGTGGGTACTTGGCCGAATATCGTACGCAAGGCTCTAACATACGATGAAATGTTCGATGCGATTAGCAATGGGATCGGTGTTGGCTTTGTAAAGGAGTCCACGGCGCGCCGCATCCAAGTGAAGGGCATCGTATTTCGCGAACTGAAGGATGCGCGAGTGATGGTCGAATTCGGTGTCATCTATCGGTCAGATAAGTCTTCCCAAGCGTTGCGTGTATTCCTGCAAGTTCTCGCGAACATGGCAGACTCCAACGGTAAATCATCGTCCGATCTCCAGCCTGGCTAAGTGTCGTTCCGCTTCAAGGGACTGTATGGCTTTCTGAACTGTTCGAGTGGCGTAAGCATCTACGTCGCTTTTCTCGCCGTTTCGATATCGGGCGATCGCGGCAATAACCTTGTCTGGAGCATCGCCTCGCGATAAGGCCCGTTTGGCGTAAGCCCAATCCCGTTCGGACTGCGATAGATGTTCAGCACGACGGGGCCGCCGTGCCCGTTTCCGAGCGATCGATCAAGGCACGTCCGCTTTGCTCCTCCAATGGCACTTTGGGGAACTGGTCAGGACGATATGATCTTGCTGCGCGAGACTCCACACGCACCAAGAACGGTGTTCCGTGCTTGTGGGAAAGAAAGCCGGGCAACCGTAATACCCGACTGCTGTCAGTGGCGGCAGGGTCGCCACCGGTTTCGCGCGCGAGATGCCGCATCAGCCGTTCCGCGTCTTCGATGCCGAATCCTTCCACCTTCCAAACCACCTGCCAGCGATCCGAGGATGTGTTCACTAGATAATTCGGCTCAGGAATGTCGTCCCGCCTCATGAGAGCCTGAACGGCGGTGGTACCGTTGTCATCGAAATCCAAATAGACATGCCGGATCGCGGCAATGTCCGCCTTGGTACGGGAATGGCTGGCCTCGCGGACGGGATTCATCCCGATGTAGACCTCGTGACGCGATGCGTTTGCGTGGCGCAATCTTGCCTGGAATTCTGGCTGGGAAATTCTGTCTGCGGTGGCGACGTGCTGGATTGCACGGCGGGTGTCCTTCTGAATCAAAACGACGGCGATGCGATCCTCTGGGCGGAAATTCTCCCGAATGTACCGGACGGGAATGTCCGGGTCCATCGGCTCGCGAGTTTTACGCCCGGCTGTAGACGACTTTGGTGTCGTACCGGTCCTGGGACGCGTCATAGCGGTCGATCCTTATGAGTTCCACGGCACGGCGCGCGCCGTTCCGCCTTTCTATATGGAGAATGAACTGGACGGCGTCGGCGATGTTGGCCCGGATGGCCGCATAAGGCAGTTCCACACCGGCTTGAAGCACACAGCTCGTCAACCGCGCGATAGCCTGCTGTGCAGAATTCGCATGGATGGTGGAAAGGCTGCCGGAGTGTCCGGTGTTGAGCGCCTGCAAGAGATCAAATGCCTCTTCCCCGCGCACCTCGCCGAGCACGATCCGATCGGGGCGATGCCGAAGCGAGGCGCGGACCAAGTCGCGAATGGTAACCGGCGGCAGGTCGGGCTGTTCGCGCCGCGCCTCGAAGCGAACAAGGTTCGGCTTTTCGAGCTGGATTTCCGCGGTGTCCTCGATTAGCACGATCCGCTCGATGTCGGGGATGAAGGCACCCAGAGCGTTGAGCAGAGTTGTCTTTCCTGTACCCGTTCCGCCGCTGATAAGGATGTTGTGGCGTGCGTGGATTGTGCCCATCAGCGTTTCCAGGAGTTCGCCGGTAAGGGAACCGATGTGAACGAGTTCGTCAGCCGTATATCGTTTCGAGTGAAATTTCCGGATGGTCAGCGTGGTTCCACCAATGCTGCACGGCGGTATGACGGCAGCGACACGCGATCCGTCCGGCAGCCGGGAGTCGAGCAGCGGCCGTTGTTCATTGATCTCGTCTCCCAGGGCACGGGCGATATTCCGAACTGCGACCTGGAGGTTTTTCTCCGTGAGGTGCGCTCCCGGCACCTCAATGAGACTGCCACTGCATTCGATGAAGATCCGGCCCGATCCATTCACCATGATTTCCGAGATTTCTTCATCGAGGATCAGATGCTCGATGGGGCGAAGGAAGGGAAGAATCAACTCAAAGCCCATTGCTGCGCTCCGAAAGGAGTTGCTGAAGAGCCACGCGTTTCTCCGGATCGTCAAGGACGCCGCTCCGTTCAACCACCGCGGCGAGGCGTTTGGGATCGGCAAAATAGCTCAGGGCTTCTTCCATCTGAAGCTCATGGCCGGTCGCCAGCTCATGTACCTGAGAGAACAGGCGCCATAATCGACCGGGCTGATTCCGCTCCCGACAGCAACAATCCATCAGTCAGATCCTCCCTGCCGCCAGGTGATCGAAGTAGCTGATATCCGGGTCGAGATAATAGGGTTTCAGGTAACAGACGGTCGGCGGCAGTGGATTCAGCCCGTCATAGGCCAGTACGATTGCCTGGGCATTCTTGAGTTCGCTGAACATCTTCGGCTCGAAGACCGGCAACATTTGTGTGTTGTAACTCTTCGACGTGCTGAGCGTCGCCCGATGGGCCGTGGCCCGTCCGGTCAAGATGCTGACGCGGGCGTCCTGGTCGTTTTCACTAATGGAATAGTTCGGCCGCAATACTTCGGCTTTACCGCAAAGACGGCTCGCCGTCTCGGCGCTGAAGTCATCGCTCAGGGCGAGGAAAATCTTAGTGCGGAAGGTCTGGAGCAGACTACGCCATGCCTCCCCGGTCAGCGTTGATCGAAGCGAACTAATGGATTGGGTCGCCACGATGGGAATACATTTCGACTGACGCGAAAGGGCGAAGAACTTTTCGTCGCCCGATGGATCGCTCTCTCCCACTGTGGCGAAGCCTTGATACTCATCGCAAAGGAAGAGGACTTCGCGGAAGTTCCGGTCGGGTTCCTGTGCCATCTTTGGAATGCGGTTCAGCATGGCGCGCTGAAAATCCTGTTTCATCAGCGTGCCGATGGTTTTGGCAAGACCGGGATTCATCGATACTGGAAAGTTAAGGGCGACCACTTTCCCCTGTTCGATGAGATCGCCGAATGGTGGCATCGGGATTCCATAACGGCCATTACGGTTCGCAAGCGGATCGTAGGTCTCCTTTGGCGGGCAGAAGACGCGCTTCACATCGGGATTGTCATCAAACAAGGACAGAAAAACCGAAATGCCTTCCACGATGGAAGTACGCAGTTTCGGTTCGATTCGCTGCCAGTCGTCGAAGAACCAACGTTTCACAGCTTCGAACTGCTGTTTCTTGCGTTCGTCTCGGATGGGAGGAAACAGCTTGGCATTGCCGGATTCCGACTGCGATTCGAATGGAATCTTCTGATCGACAAGATATGTTTGCAGAGCTTCCGTCAATGGGGCCTTCATCTGGCCGAGGTTCTCGTCCAATACGAACTGGTGGTTCGCCAGTTCGGGATCACTCTCAAACTGGTCCACATCGAGCAGGAGATATTCTCCTTCGAACCGGGCCTCACCTTCCTCGATTTTGCGTTGAAGCAACGTTGGGTTAATCGCGCAAGCATAAACGTCAAAGAGCGTCGCGTAATCGTAGAGGACCTTGTGGAGAAGGATGATGAACTTGACCAGGTTCGTGTATGCCTGCTGCCAGAACGGCTCTTTGCCGCGGCCGAACAGGTTATTCAATAAGGATGCGATTCCGAATGCCAGTGCGTAGGCGTCCTGGTCGTTGTGCAGTGGATTGTAGCGATAATCCGCGTGCAGACTGATCTCCAGGTAATCTTCTTCGCGCCGATGCTGCTTCAACAGACCCCGCACCTTGTAGCAAAAGTCGCCCTTCACTTCGAGGACAAGAGCGCTGGGGCGGCGGGCCGGGTCGGAAGCGCGATAAGAAAGAATCTGCTCCGCAAAGGGATACATGCAGCAGCCCGTCTTTCCGGAACCGATGGCCCCGAACACGGCCACTCCCGTAAACAAACCCCGTTCGGGGATGGTGAGCCATTGAGGCTGTTCCACCGGTGCCAACCGTGTTTGGTGATGCACTTCTCCGATGACCAGGAACAGTCTGTCGCGCTCGCAGCACCTTGGATACACCGGAAGCGGATTCCGAACCAGCGATTTCTCGGTCTTGATCGCGAAGATATATAGCAAAGCGAAGCATATTGAAAATGCGATCAGCGGCGTTGAAAAGAGCATCACCGAATAGCTCCAGTGGGCCGCTTCGTAGAGCCACGGCTTTTCGAGAGCGATCAACTGAAGCATGTTGTCGCCACCAGGAAACGGAAATCGCTTCAATAGTGCGTACCCAGCTCCCGAACTCAACAGAAAGCTGAGGGCCACTCGGGTTTCGACGATTGTGCGAAGCATCGCGGTCCTCCTATGCGGCTGGTGGAAGTTCACTTCCGGGCGAGCGATGCACTTTAGCTCGCTCAGACCTGCCATTCCCATGCAGTGGCAGTTCGACTTGCGCAGGACCAACAGGCGGTTGTTCATCGGCTTTATGCTCAACCTTGACGGCATTCTGCTCCTTCCAGAGGATGAATGCCTTGTCGCGGCGAAACACGGTCTTCAAGGCTTCGTTGATGACCCAATCGCGAGCGCTGTCGATGAATTCGCAGTACTGCTCAAGGTCCGCGAGCACCGAACCGCTCAAGCTCACGGTGGTCTGCTTCCTGGTGTCCTTTGGTTGTTTGGCTATGACAGATGACATGATTCGATCCTTTGACAAGCTGCGGCGGCAGCCGATGAACTCTTCCTTGGGCAAACGGTGGTAGCGACCCCTGACGCGACGGCAGGAGTGCAGGAGGTATTTGACGGGCTTGTCCCGGAAAATACCGGGGTCGCTACCGCCGTTTGCCAGTTTTTCGCCCGCCGTGTTTCCGCCGCACGGGCGAGATAACGTCCATAAAGCGCAACACCCTCTCGATGAGAGGGAACGCACTGGCTCGGTCGGAAATGTGCATCCGACTGGGCGTGACACTTTGCCGAAAATATTTGTTGTGCCGAGCTACGAAGCATGAGAAAGGCTCCCAAAAATCTCATAGTCGTGTGGCAGAACAACGGTCCGAAACCGTGCTTCCAGTGGGTTGGGGCTCAGGATGTGACGGCATAACGCCGACTCGCCCTCAACCATCCATTTCCGGTACAACTCTTCGTATTGGCTCCCTGCGAAGTGCTCCTTCTCGGTCCGGTAGACCGCAAGGCCCTCTGTCCCGAGGCCCCTAAAGTCTTTGTCTTCCCGCTTGCGGCGCATCCGAAAGAACTCGATCATTCTAATCTGCTCGGCATCCAATTCACCGAGCGTGGTCGTGCCGTCTTCGCGATAACAGCGACGGAAGACACGGCGCGCGCTCTCCAGGAAGGAGCCATCCGCCGCGACGAAGATCACTTCGAACGATTTGAGAGCCATGAAGAGCGGATGGTGATGAATCAGGAACGTATGGAACGCGGCGAGCGTCTGAAGGCCATCGTCGATGTAGGCAAAGTGGACAGCGGGGTCTTCGTCGGTAGGCTGGGGAGAGACGTAAATGGGGAGCTTGTCGACGAAATAGCTGAAGCGCTCTCCGGTGGATCGCCGGAATTTGTACCGGCGAAACGGAAGGTGTTCTTGCCGAATTCCCCATGCATCGGCGAAGTAGCTCACTTTGCGGTTCTCGCTTTCCAGGAATTGTTGTGCCCGGTTTGCCAAAACGAAATCGAGGCACATGAGCTTGCGCTTGATCGTGGACGGCGCCTTCTCCCTTCGATTGCGGTTGTCGGCGTCATCGAAGCGAGCGTAAATCCGCAGTGCGCAAATGTGGTAGATCAACCGATCCGGGCGGAAATGAATTATACGTGCGTGTCCGCGGTCAACGATTTGCTCGATGAATCGGGCCGAGGCGCCTCCACCGGACGCGCCGATGAACTGTTCAAATTGTCGGCGCACAAAGTAGCCGGAGTGAATTCCGGCCATTCGAAGGAAACTGGCCTCATCAGGCCGATATCCAAGCCGGCAGAGATTTTGAATCGAGTCTTCGAGCATAATGTCCCCTACATATCGAGCAGTTCGGCAATGACATCGTGGTCGTCGAGGACTCCAGCTAAGGAGTTGGAGCTGGGGTCGGCATAGACGCGAAAACCTGCTGACGCCTTCGACCGCACATGCGCCGCGCGATAATTTCTGGTGGCAAGTTCGAGGTCGATGTGACGGTCCTCTCCGTCTGCGGTTTGATACTCGATCCGCAGATCCGGCAGGGTGATGTGGCCGTCGATGACGGGTAGACCGTTTTCCTTCGCGATCGCCTGTTGGCGTTCGGCGTACTCGAAGGGCGGAAGGTGGTGCCCTTTCGCGAGGGGCGAATAAGCCTTTTTCTTCAGTTCATAGTCGAGCACGACACGCTGAACTTTCCCTCCATCGCGCTCGATTCGAGCCGCCTCGGCCTGGTACATCCGATAGAGAGCCGCGTCGTGAGCGATTTCGCGTGGTTTGACAAAATCGCCGTAGACGACCTGGCTGCCGTCACCGGAGTCGCGGTTGGCGCGGTTCAGAAGCGATCTGCCGCGCCGCGTCAGAGCCAGCACATCGAGGCTACGGCCACGACCGTCAATGGGGACGGAGCGCCGCTTCAGGTATCTTCCACTGATGAGATGCTTCAGATCATTTTGCAGAACGCCGGGGCGGTCTGGGTAGCGGACCTTTTGGAGATCCGCAGTCTCGATCGTCCGAAAGCGTCCCACGTCCCACATGACGGTGAGTTGCGCCGGGCTCAACCCGTAGAGATCGCGCGATCGATTCGCCCGATCGAGGCTGTTGAATTCGGGACTACGGAAATCTTGCCACGGACGGAGGAAATGCGCGACCGATGGATTTGTGCGAGCAAGCTGTTGGTCGTCGCGCGACGGGTCGTAACGGATGCCTCGGCGCTCACGCAGGCCCGTGGCTGTGTATGACCGCCCCAAATGCGAACCTTTAATCCGGAGATGGACGTATTCGTAGACGATTCCATTCCATCGTCCGTTGGATTGGACGCTGGCGATTGGCCGGACACCACGCTCTTCTAACCGGTCCAGAAACTCGGAAACGGTCGGCCTACCTTGAGCGGCATCCTCAACCAGCAACCGGACCGCAGCCAGGGTTGCTTCATCAGCCTGGCGGCGTCGGTGGCCTTGCTCGGTCTCGGAGCCGCCTCCACGGCCCTGGGACAGGGCCATTCGGCTAGCCGGTTCCCGGGTGTCACGTTGTTCAGAGTCCCTTTTGTCGAATTCGAAATCGCGGCTCATGGTGTCACTCCGTCAATCGCCGGGACAGCTCTTCGGAGATGCTGTCGCCGGAGCGCAGTTGCTTCTCGACATAAGCCAACTTCCTGCCGGTTTCTTTCAACAGGAGCTTACGAACAAACAGGTAGATCACCGCGAACAGATTGAAGAACAACGCGGCGGCGTAGATCGCGATCACACGACCGTACCTGGCGACCAGTAGCGCGCGATATGGAATGAGGAATTTGCATTCTTCCAGCAAGAAGAACCCGATCGCCAGGAAGATGACCGTGGTGGCGAAGAATACGTTCGTGATCATGCCGGTGCCCTCATTCGAATGCCTGGTCCTCGCGGAAATAACTAATCGTCAGCCCGAGCGGATTGACGGGAATCCACGCGTTGGGCACGCGGTCACGAACGACGAACACGAAGCTGGCGACGTACTTTTCGCGGCGGCTCTCGATGCGGTCGCGCCCGGCGTAATAAATCTTCTCGAAGTCAACGGTACCCTTGTACGGGGGTTGACGAAGGTCCTCGATGGTTACGTTATTGATCTGGATGTCGATTTCGTCGCCCTCTCCCGCGAGGAAATTCTCGATGACCTTGTTTTTCTTGTACGTCTGGATCGTGGCATCAGCCAGGCGGCCGTCCAGGAAATAGAGCGACCGGGCGAAGCTGTCGCAGACGGTCGCGCGCAGCCGTCCGTAGTACCGGCTCACAAACTGGATAAGGAAGTACTTCA
>JASHSD010000437.1 GCA_030036985.1 Bryobacteraceae bacterium | reverse complement strand
GTAGCATACTGCTTGACAAGACAAATATAGTTTGCTACATAGGGTACACACGCCATGCTGGAACTGCGCAACGTCTCCAAACACTTCCTCGGGACTCCCGCCGTAAAGGACGTCAGCTTCCGCGCCCTTCCCGGCGAGATTACCGGCTATCTGGGGCCCAACGGCTCCGGCAAATCCACCACCATGAAAATGATCACCGGCCTGATTGCGACGACCTCCGGCGACATTCTCTTCAACGGCGAGCCGATCCGCCGCGATCTGATTGCGTGGAAGCAGCGCCTCGGCTATGTCCCGGAGGAACCCTATCTCTATTCGCACCTTAGCGGCCTGGAATACCTCATGATGGTAGGCCAACTGCGCAATTTGCCAGGCAAGCCCACAGCCGAGCGCATCGACGGCCTTTTGCGTTTGTTCTCGCTGCATCGCGACCGCCACGCGGCGATTTCTTCCTACTCGAAGGGCATGCGCCAGAAGATTCTTCTCTCAGCCGCGCTGCTGCACAATCCCGAGATCATCCTGCTCGACGAACCGTTCTCCGGGCTCGACGTCGGCACCGGGCTCGTACTGCGCAGCCTTATACAGGAACTGGCCGCGCGCGGCAAGGTCATGCTGTTCAGCTCGCACGAACTGGAAACGGTGGAGCGCGTCTGCTCTCACGTCGTGATCCTGCATCGCGGCAGGATCGTCGCCGACGATTCGATCGAAAGCCTGCGGACGCTGATGTCCGTGCCCACGCTCGAAGGCATTTTCTCGCAGCTTGCCGTCGAACAGGACACCGCCGCCATCTCGCGCGAGATCGCCGATCTGATTCAGGCGTGAAACATGACGAAACTCCAATTCCGCGCACTTTGTCGCGAGTTTCTTTTCCGCCTGGTCGATCTCGAACTGCTTGCCCCCGACGCGCAGGGGGACGCCAGGAAACTGCTTGGGCGATTCGGGGCGTTACTGGTTTTCTTCAGCGCCTATCTGGGGCTGGGCGGCCTGCTTTTCGATGGCAAAGGCATGCCTCCGGCGGCTTACCGGACGCTCAGCCTGAGCATGGAGCACTTTCTGATCTCGACCACCATGCTCATTGTCGGCCTCTTCGCGGTGTTGAGCTGGGACTCCACGTTTCCGGACCGCCGCGACGTCCTTGTGCTGGCGCCGCTTCCCATACGCACCCGCACTTTCTTCCTCGCCAAAGTCGCGGCGGTCGGCTCGGGCCTGGGTATCGCGATCCTGGCCTTCAATGCCGGCCCGGGTCTCACATGGCCGATAACCCTGAGTTCGCCGAACCCGAGCTTCCTTGACATGGCGCTGCCGTTCCTGCACCGGGCATTCTTCGCTTATTGGATCACCATGGCGGCTGCCGGGTCTTTTCTTTTCTGTTGTGTCCTGGGCGTTCAGGGGCTGGCGGCTCTTCTGCCGCGCCGCATCTTCCTTCGCCTTTCGGCGCTCCTGCAGTTGGCCGCTTTCTGTACATTCATGAGCGCGTATTTCCTCGAACCTCCGGCGGCCCCGCAAAACCAGCGCGTACTTGCGTGGCTCCCGGATTACTGGTTCCTGGGCATGTTCGAGCAACTCAACGGGACTTTGACGCCGGAAATGGCGCCACTGGCGCACCGTGCGTGGATCGGCCTCGCGGTGGCCGTCGCAATCACCGTGGTGGCGTATGCCGGCTGTTACTTCCGCACGCTGCGTAAGGTGGTGGAAGAACCCGACATCGTGCCGGGCGCGCGCCGGATGGCCTGGACGCCGCGGTTTGGAACGGCGATGCGCACCGCGATCGTGCAGTTCAGTATCCGGGCGCTCGCGCGCAGCCGCCAGCATCGCGTCATTCTCGCGTTTTACCTCGGGATCGGATTCGCCCTGCTGATTTTGTTTTCGAGATCGGGAGGGCCAGCCGACCAGGCGCGTCCGCCGGCGAATTTTTTCCCGATCATTTCGAGCATTATGATCCTTTGTTTCTGGATGGTGGGAACCCGCATCGTGTTTACGATTCCGCTGGATCTGCGGGCCAACTGGATCTTCCGCGTGACGCCGGTGCGCGGCGGCCCGGCATCGTTATCGGCCGCTCGCTTGTCGCTCTATCTGCTCGGATGGCTTCCGGTCTGGACGGGCGCGGCCGTGTGGTTTCTGTCGACTTGGGCCTGGCGGATGGCCGTGGCGCACCTCATCGCGTTTGGTCTGATTGGAGCCGTTGTGGTCGAGCTGTGTCTCTACAAGTTCCAGAAGATTCCCTTCACCTGTTCCTGGCTGCCGGGAAAATCGAATATTATTTTCGCTTTTGGCGGCTTCTCTTTTTTGCTGTTCCTGCTGCTGGTCAATGGCGCCGCGTTCGAGCTCGACGCGCTCACTCACCCTCGCGAATATGCCGAAATGATCGGAAGCCTTGTTGCGGCTGTAGCCGCGATTGCGCGGTACAACGTTCGCCGGGCTTCAGCCGACGAGCCGGTGGTTCAGTTCGAAGAAGAGGAAACGCCGATCCTGCAGGGCCTCGGTCTTTTCCGCGACGGAGTTTTGCCTGCTGCAA
>JASHSD010000436.1 GCA_030036985.1 Bryobacteraceae bacterium | reverse complement strand
CTGCGGGCGGTTGGAGCAGACGGAAAGGTGATCTGGTCGTTTAATGCGATACGGGACTTCTCCACGGTCGATGGCGTTCCCGCCAAAGGCGGTTCGTTCGGTTCTGCCGGACCGGTGATTGCCGGCGGTATGGTGTTTGCCGCGTCCGGCTATCCGGGAACTCTGCGTGGCACGCCGGGCAATGTCCTGCTTGCGTTCGGAGTGGAATAACCGAGTTCGCAAATCGACGCGGCTCCGCCAGCGCGGCGCAATCGAGCTACGGTTTGAACGTTGCCGTGAGCGGTGTCGAGCGCGACGATCCACCGACGAAAAAGCGGTACTCTCCCGGGAGCATGACCCAGTCGTTTTTTTGCTCGTCGAATGTCGAGAGATACTTTGGCTGAATCGCGATCGTGACCGTCTTTGCTTCGCCCGGTTTCAGGGGCACCTTCTGCCATCCCACCAGCCGCCTCGGCGGTTCCTGCGCCTCCGGGGGAAGTTCCGCATAAACCTGCGCCACTTCGGCGCCCGCGCGCTTACCGGTGTTCCGGAGCGTGAAGGTAACGCTCGCGGCGTCCGCTTTCAGGTCCCGATACTGAAACGTCGTATAAGACAGGCCGTAGCCGAAGGCGAACAGCGGATCCTTGTGCTCCGCGTCGAACCACTTATAACCGACCTTCAGGCCCTCCGAATAGTCGATATCGAAAGGCTCGGGTCCCCGGCCGCGCCCGGCGCCCCCGGCCATATTCATACCGGCAATCCGCGGATGCGGAAGATCCGCATCGCTCCTGGCAAAGCTCACGGGTAGTTTCCCGGAAGGATTCACATCGCCGAAGAGGATGTTTGCGATCGCCAGCGCTCCCCGAATTCCGGGATACCAGCTTTCGACGACTGCGCCGACTTTGCCGATCCACGGCATCGAGACCGGGCCGCCCGTTTCCAGAATCACGATGGTCTGAGGATTTGCCGCGGCGACTGCCTCAATCAGGCCGTCCTGATTCTCAGGCAGGGCCAGCGTGGGTGAATCGCGGCCTTCGCTCTCGGGCTGATTGGCGAAGACGATGGCCACGTCGGAAGACTTCGCGAGGGAGGCCGCGGACGCTCTGTCCGCGCCGTCGTTATACACGACCTTCGCGTTCGGAGCTTTCGCCTGGATCCGCTTGAGCGGGGACGTAGGAAACCAAACGGGAGGTCCACCGAAGCGGCTCGCGCCGCCGCCCGGCGGATCGACCTGCGCCGAACCGCCGCCCGACAGCAGACTGGTATCGGCGTGAGAGCCGACGATCGCGATCGAACGGATTCGATTCGCAGCCAGGGGAAGCCGCCCGTTGGCGTTCTTCAGCAGGACGATCCCTTCTTCGGCGATTTCCTGCGCCGTATCGGCGCCGCGAAACGGATCGACCACGCGGCCCTTCGGCGGATCGTCTACGATGCCTGCCGCGAATTCCGTTCGCAGGATCCGATGCACCATGTCGTCGAGCCGCGACAACGGCGCCTCTCCATCCTCGACCGCTTTCTTCAGAGCCGGGCCGAAGAATCGACTGCCGGGTTCCTCGTTATCGAGACCGGCCAACGCGGCTTTGACTGTGCTGTGCGTGCCACCCCAATCCGACAGGACGAAGCCTTTGAAGCCCCACGCTTTTTTCAGGACATCCGTCAACAGATAGCTGTTCTCGCATGCCCAGTCGCCATTGAGCTTGTTGTAGGAGCACATCACCATTCCCGGCTGCCCTTCGGTAACGGCGATCTCGAATGCAAGCAAATCCGTCTCGCGGCCGGCCCGCGTGCCGATCCTGACGTTGCCGATATTGCGTCCGGTCTCCTGATCGTTAAAAGCGTAATGCTTCACGTCGCCGATGACATTGTTGCTTTGCAATCCCTTCAGGAACTGCGCCAGCATCGAGCCGGCGAGGATCGGATCTTCTCCGAGGTATTCGAAATTCCGGCCGTTGCGGGGCTCGCGCGTGATGTTGACGCCGCCGCCGAGAGAAACGTTGTATTGCTGATCGCGCAGTTCACGGCCGATCACATCGCCGTATGCCCAAGCCATTTTCGGGTTCCATGTGGCGGCTTCACCGAGGGCTGACGGAAGCAGCGTGGAGTAGCGTCCCCGCTCGGCGGCCGCTCGCACTCCCACTGCGGAATCGGCCAATTGCAGATCGGGCAAGCCGAGGCGTGGAATCCCTTCGATGACCCCGGCGCCTCCGTTCGACCGGCTGCCCGATTGCGCGAAGCCCCCGGTTCCGTGAACGAGCGTGATTTTTTCATCCAGAGTCATTTCAGCCAGCACCAGATCCGCGCGCTGGTCCGGCGACAGGCTCTTATTCATCCATGCGGGCAGAGGAGCCTGCGAGGCTCGCTGCCCCAGTGTCGCGGATAGCGCGAGCGTGAAGAGGAGCGCCGCGGCGCCGATCCCGGAATATCTCAACCGCCGGTCTCGCACCAATCTCCATTCTATGCAGACGTGCAGGCGCCGTTATCTCAAGGCGAACGTAAACAGAGACGGTCCGGCCTGAATGCTGAGGTACTGCTTGCCGTTGACGGCGAACGTCATGGGACCCGCGGCCACGGACGGACCGAGGTTCGTTTCCCAGAGC
>JASHSD010000435.1 GCA_030036985.1 Bryobacteraceae bacterium | reverse complement strand
GCGAAGAAGCTCTTCAAAGCCGAATACGCGAACGTGCAGCCACATTCGGGCTCGCAGGCGAACCAGGCCGCATATGGCGCCGTGCTGCAGCCGGGCGACACCATCATGGGCCTCGATCTCGCCCACGGCGGCCATCTCACCCACGGACACAAGCTGAATTTTTCCGGCAAGACTTATCACATCGCGGCCTATCAGGTGAGCCGCGAAACCGAACAGATCGATTTCGACCGCATGGCGGAACTCGCCGCCGAATACAAGCCGAAACTGATCGTCGCCGGCGGCAGCGCGTATCCGCGCAAGCTCGACTTCGCCCGCTTCCGCCAGGTTGCCGATTCGGTGGGCGCCATGCTGATGGTCGGTATGGCGCACATCTCGGGACTGGTCGCCGCGGGCCTGCACGCCAATCCCTGCGAGTACGCCGATATCGTGACCTCGACCACGCACAAGACTCTGCGCGGACCCCGCAGCGGCCTGATCCTGGCCAAAGAAAAATACGGCGTCGCCATCGATAAGACGGTTTTCCCCGGCACGCAGGGTGGTCCATTGATGCACGTGATCGCGGCCAAGGCGGTCTGCTTCCTCGAAGCCATGCAGCCCGAATTCATCGCATACTCGAAGCAGGTGCTCGCCAACGCGCAGGCGCTGGCGCATGGCCTGCAGGACGCGGGCTTCCGCGTGGTCTCCGGCGGCACCGACACGCACGTGATGCTCGTCGACGTTTTCTCCAAAGGCGTGCGCGGCCGCGAAGCCGAAGAGTCGCTCGACCGCGCCCGCATCACGGTAAACAAAAACGCCATTCCGTTCGACGTGAACCCGCCGCTGAACCCGAGCGGCATTCGCCTCGGCAGCCCCGCCGCGACCACCCGTGGTTTCGGCGAGGCGGAGATGCGCGAAGTGGCTTCCGCGATCGCCGAAGTGTTGAGCAATATCGGCTCGGAGTCCGCGATCGCCGCGGTCCGCGCGCGTGTTGAAGCCCTGACCGAGCGCTTCCCGCTTTACGCCTGGAAGATGCGGGCCGGGGCTATCGCCTGAAGAATCCAGCCTGAAACACGCACCATGTGAAGATCGCTATCGACACACGCCGCATTCGCGACTTCGGCGTCGGCACCTATATCCGCAACCTGCTGCAGGCCATGGCGGCCGCGGATACGGCGCACCGTTACGTTCTGATCTGTCCTCCCTCCGACGAACCGCTCTATGCCGATCTGCCGGCCAACTTCGAAACCGTTGCCTACGATCGCCGTGACTCCTCGCGCATGGATCACCTCGAACTGCCGCAGCTGATCGAACGGCTGCGCGCCGACGTGACGCACATTCCGTTTCATCGCGTCCCGCTCTTTCTGCCCAAGCCCTACGCGGTGACCATTCACGATCTGAGCAGCCTGTTTTTCGACGACGCCAAGGGGCTGCTGCACATGGCCAGGACGTTTCGTCTGCGCCGCGGACTCGAACGCGCGAGCGGCATCATCGCGGTCTCCGGCTCCACTCAGCGCGACGTGATGAGCCTGTGCCCGGAAGCCGCCGACCGCATTCGGCTTATCTACAACGCGCCGGACCCGGTGTTTCTGCGCAGCGCGCGCGCGGCCGATGGAGATGCGCGCGAACGCACCAGAATTCTCGAGCGCTACCAGATCGGCTATCCGTTCCTGCTTTACGCGGGGTCGATTCGTCCGCAGAAAAACATCCCGCGGCTGATAGAAGCCTTCGCGGTCGCGCGCAGCGGACTGGAGAACCATCCCGAATACCGCGATCTGCGGCTGATCGTGATCGGCGACGAGATCTCGCGCCATCCCGACGTGCGCCGCGCCGTGATTCACAGCCGCGTGGAGCACTGCGTACGCTTTTTGGGATTCATTCCCATTGAAACGCTGCGCATTTTCCATGAGCTCGCCAGCGCTTTTGTTTTTCCGTCGCTTTATGAAGGATTCGGTCTGCCGCCGCTCGAAGCGATGGCTTCGGGGACGCCGGTCATCGCGTCGGCCGTGAGTTCGCTGCCGGAAGTGGTGGGAGGCGCGGCGATGCTGGTGAATCCGGAGAACGTGTTCGATATCGCGCGCGGCATCACGGAGGTCCTGCTGGACGATGCGCTGCGCGCGGAGTTAATCGAGAGAGGGCGCGGGCAGGCCGCGCGTTTCAGTTGGGCGCGCACGGCGGAAGAGGTGCTGCGGCTCTACGAAGAACTGGCGAGGTCGCGCAAAGCCGTCAGCGCCGGTGCTCGCCGGACATAAGCTCGGATTTAGCTTCATTTTTAGTTTTCACCCGGCTTTTCCTCGATGTGGTCGATTACGAGAACTTGCATAGGGTGCTTCCTGAGTTCGAGCCTGATCCCGAGTTGGCGACGGACTGCCTCGGGGAGCGACACGGCTCCGCTCGGGTCGGACGCCGCATCGTTGTCGGTAGCCGCGGACTGAGCAGCTTTGCCGCGGAACTGGCCAAGATTACTGAAGCTGAGAGTGAAATCATACGCATCGGTCAACCCGGTCTCATCCAATACATCGACACGAGCGTACGAGCCGGCAAGACGAGGAAATTCCTGAGAAAATTGCGCCATCGTAATGTTCCGGCAGGTGAGCAGGCGACCCAGCACCGGATTCCTGATTCTAGGATCGTTTCCATCCGGGCCGGGCCCTTCATGACATTCCGTGCGATTCGACGGGTCAGCTTTCCTCATCTTTGGCTTTCCCGCGGCCAGAACGTAGCCTTCCACCGGGCGATCTTCCATGTGGGTCCGGAGTTTGAATCGTTCCGCCAGGAGCGTGCGCAGCATTCGGCGCACGTCGTCTTCATCCGCTTCCGCGCCTGGCGCCGGGACGGAGGCAGCGGCGGTGATGTCGTAATGTGCCGTATCCAGAAACTTCGGCGCATTCACCAGCAGTTCGTCCGGGAGACTGTCCCATGCGGCTGCGATCAGTTGCCTCAGCGTGACGTTACGGGCAGTTAGTCGGCCATGCTCCAACCTGCTCGATGGCCGGCCGCTATCCGGATTGCTGGGCTTGACGACCGCCACCTCGAATTCCGATGGCGGGGACGGAAGCGCGTCGCTGACACCCGGAGGATTGGGCGTCGGCGTCTCGTTGAGGCTATCGATCGCCAGCACCGGCACAGGGACTTTGCCCGCGTCGAGTTTCAGCCCCAGCTGCTTATCGACGGCTTCGAAGAGACTAATGCCGCGAGAGCCGACCACCCCACCTGAAGTACGGCTGGCCCATCTCAGGGTGAAGTCCCACGCTCCGCCGATCCCGGTCTGGTTCACCACAGGATTACTAAGATAGCCGAAGCCGATGTTGCGCAGATCCTGCGCGACCTGATCCATGGTTCGGCCGTAACATTTCACAGTGCTATACGCCACACCTTCGTCGTTCGGCTTCGCCGTTTCGGTTTGACATCCTGACGCTTTCGATCCGTCGGCTTCCTTCAGCCCGGGCTTGCCACCCTTTCCCGAGAGTACGTACACCTGCAGCGGTTTCACATCCTCGTGTACCTTCAGGCCGAAGCGCTCCGCCAGGAGCGTCCGTACCATCAGCCTGGCAGTCTCGGGCGACGTGTTTGCCAGCGCCATTGCACTGATATCGAAGCGGTCAAAATCGAGCCAAGCCGGACCACCCCACAGCTTTTCAGCCCTGATAGTCCAGGCGTAACTGATCAAATCCAGCATGGTTGCAGTACGGACATCGAACCGGCCCGCCCGCAGAACGCCTCCGCGCATATGGGGTCGAATTACGTGGGCACTCTTATGCACATCTGCAATGTCGAAAGACGGAGGTGCGGAAGCAGTGGCCGCAGGTTGACCGAAAAGCGCTCCCGGGAAAAGCGCCAAAAGGCTAAGGCTGATGTACTTTGCCTGAATCATTCCATGTCCTCGGACGCAGTTGGCGCGTTCCTGATCATATCGAAAATGTGTGGTCAAACAGTTTGGTATCGTCATTTACGGCGGCGGAAAAATACCCTCGCCGAGGAGCGGCAGCCGGACCTCCAGGCCGTTCTCCGGTATGCGTTCACGCATCCGTCACACTCAGCACGTTGCCGTCCGGGTCCTGCATCCAGGCGACATGCATTGCTCCTCCAGGCAACGTCAAGATGCCGAACTCGTTCTGCGGGAGGTGCGGGTAGATATTGAAAATGACGCCACTTCGGCGTAGGGCCTTAACGGTTGCTTCTACGTCCGGCACATTGAAACCGAGTATGGTGTGCTCATGTGGGGTGAAGTCCGCCACAGCCGATACGCGCAAGGTCACGCCGCCAATGTTGAAAACCGACGCCAGGCCATCCTCATGGGCCAGCTGCAGGCCAAGCGTGTCGCGATAGAAGGCGACGGCGCGGGCACGATCCCTCGTGCATATTATGATCGCGGGTTTCGCCGACGCAAGAATGCCCATCGGTTCCTTTGCAGCTTCCACAGAGTCTCTCCAAATAAAAACGCCCCGGTCAGCTCAAGCCGAACGAGGCGTGAAATCCAGCCTGACTATGCAGGCTCAAATCCGCATTAAGCCATTTTCGACTGGGTGTCAAGTCCCCGAGCATTTATATCTGGCGAGGTACTCGATAAATCCTCCCTTGTGGCGCACCGCTTAGCCGAGATTTAGCGTGCAGTCATGGCGGCGGACAAATACCCTCGCCGAGGAGCGACAGGAGCGACATGCGCCGAAAGTCGGATTCCTGGAACTTGAGCGTGAGAATGTCGCGGGCCGCTTCGGCCGCGAGAGTGCTTCGCTCGGGCTCGATCAGTCGCGACAATATCGCGGCTTCTGAATTGGCGGATTCCACGGCGCTTCGGGTGTCACTCGGCCCTATTATGCCGTTGCGGCGCAGAACCGTTCACCGCCGATTCGCCGGACATCAGATCGCCGGCCCAAAGCGCGTACGGAGTCCATCCGAAATCCCTGCCCACATGGTCAAATGTTCGGGGCATGACAACCGGTACTATCAGGCGATAAGCGGATTGAGGGATCGCGCGATCCCGCAGGATCGGGGAGGTAAAATGAACCGGGGAAACAGACGCGCGGCATGACTATCGAAATCCACCAGCCCGAAGTCGAAGCGCTCATTCGGCAGCGAGAACGTCGAGCAAGTGCTCATCCACGCGTTGAGAATGTCTCCTGAGCCACACAAAGCGTCCGGCGCGCAGGGCAAGAGCCTTTTAGAGGTGTGCGCCATGGTTCGCGGACTGCTCACCGACGAGGAAATCGACACGATCTTTCGCCCACGATATAATCGCTAAAACGCAGCGAGGGTCCAGGTTTTGATGTTTCCAGCAGCTTCTGAAGCTTTTCTTTCCGCTCCGTCAGCTTCAGGCGGGTAGTCTTTTCCATCGAGATGAAGCAGGTCGAAGACATAGGCGATGACGCTGTCACGCCGGCCACCTTCGCCGAGCGCCGCCTGAAGCGCCTGGAACCCGGTTTTGCCATTCTCATCGACGACGACAGCTTCCATGTCGAGCACCGCGTCTTTGGCCTTCAGTCCGGAGACGGCGGACGCCACTCGCCGAAACTCGGATGTCCGATCGTTCCCGTTGCGTGTACGAAGGCAGACTGCCACCGGATAAGAATTGGAGACGAAAGTCATAATGCAGCCGCGTCGCATCATGTTTCCGGACCAGATATGAATGTTGTTCTTCTCTTTTGCTGACCCGGCCGGGCGCCGGTTCGGGCATCTTTCCAAATTCCTCTTCTTATGTACTCTTGAAGTCTCATCTCGTCCGCCGTTATGTTCACTTGTGTCCCACGTAATCACTCAAGATGCTGCGTGTCTCGTCCTGGCGACCAGGAACGCTCATCAAGAGCGGGATGTTGTATTCATGAGGAAAGGTTCTATGAAAACGCCTCGCAAGCTTGACTTTAAAAAAGGGCCAGATTTTCATAAATGGACGCCTCCGTTGTCCAACTGCCTTGCGCCGCCAGGCCTTTTAGCGAGCCGGTCACCTTCGCCAGTTTCTTCAGATGAGCCTTGGAGCCTGTGCAGGCCACGACCGCGGCACCCCAATCCTTCGCAGAGGCAAGGCGCACGCGCAAGAGAATACCGGCCGACAACGCGAATACGGCCTCTTTTTCATCCGAGCTGACCAGCGGCGTGTGGCCGCCGAATCGTCCCAGCTTCTCAACCACGCGCGAAAAATCATCCGTCTCGATGACGAACGAGATTTCCTCGATGACTTCGACCCGCCGCCGGTAATCACCTGTGACCTGCGCGCGCCGAACGCGGCACTGACCCAGCAGGTATTCCTCGATCAAGGCCCGCAGGTCGTCCGCACGATAGAGCAGGATTGCATGGGACTCGGTGAGCCCCTGCCGCAGGTGTTGCGCCATGCGAAGGCCAAGAACTTTCCGGACCTCGCCGCTATCGAGCCTTGCCTTCAGCTCTTCAACCGAGGCGATGCCCAGCTTCCTGTAGACGCGCAGAACCCGCTTGGGATCAAGCCGCGGATAGGCGCTGATGGCGGCAAGTTCCGGGCTTGCCTCGCCCCGCAGCCTTTCCAGCTTTTGGAGCGTGCCGGTGTGAACGATTTCCCGAATGCAGGCCGCGATCGCGTTGCCGATGCCGGGGAAGGCGGTGAGATCGGCTTCGTCGCGAACAAGCTCGTCGACGCTCTCGGAAAAGGTCCTCAGTCTCGCGGCGGCGCGCTGATAGGCTTTGACCTTATAGGGATTCTCCTTGCCCGCGTTCATAAGCTGCGCAAGGCTCGCCAGCCGGTCCGCAATCTCCGCATTGCTGAGGGCCGCGCGGGTTTCCGCGGCCGCGGCGTCCGGTGGTCATCGCGCGGCTTTCTTCGAAAAACGGCGAAGCCGGAGAGACTTCGCCGGCATGACTTTCGCGTCCGCCGTGGCGCGGATATGTTCGAGCGCCTGATTGTGCTCGCGCTCGCTGCGCGCCGCGCAGCAGTCGGATGCGACGATAATCCTGTAATCCCGCATATTGGCGTCATGCGCGGAGCACAGGATACAGCTATTCGTCGTCAGCCCCGTGAAAATGAGCGAAGAGACACCAAGATGGCGCAGCAGCACGTCGAGCGGCGTCTGGTAGAAGGCCGAATGCATCGGCTTGAGAACGAAGTAATCTTCGGCATCGGGCTTGAGCTGCTCGACAAAGGCGCGGCCCGCCGCCTCCGGGCGCAGGCAGTAGGCCAGGAGCCCTTCCGCGCTCGACTTCCAGTCGCCGAAGTTATCGTTGACGTAGATGGCAGGAATGCCGGCCTTGCGCACCCGCTTCTTGAGACGCGCCAGAACCGGTGCAATCGCCAGAGAGTGGCGCAGGGTGCTTGCGGCGTCCGGGAACTCAAAATGATTAATGACATCGACCATCAGGAGAGCGGCAGTTACTCCACCTTTGCGCTGTTTT
>JASHSD010000434.1 GCA_030036985.1 Bryobacteraceae bacterium | reverse complement strand
ACCTTATCGAGACTCGCCGTAAGCGCTGCGAGGGAAGAAGCCATGCGGCGGTGGAAAACGATGAGCAGCAGGCGCTGGCTGCCCCGGAAGGCTACCAGATCCGGCTTCATCAGCCATGCGGTGACATCGTTGTACAGCGTCTTTTCCTCGGGACTCATGGAGTACTCAAGAAGTCGGGTCTGCCGCTCGACGAACGGTACTTCGAGAAACTCCTGCGCCTGCCGCCGCAGAGTCCGCTGCATAATGATGGCGAGTCGCCGGCGCAGTTCGTGCGCCTGATCTGGGAACACCTTTCGATCGGAACCGTCGCAAAACAGCTCGCGAAAGGTTGAGAGCTTCCCGAGAAGCGTGCCGGTCGGCTCGACGTACTGCACCAGTCCCCACAGTTCGGCCAACGAGTTCTGAATCGGGGTGGCGGTCAGCAGCAGGACAGGAGTGCCGCCGCGCTTCACCAACTCGCGGACACGGCCGGCGGTGACGGCTTCGCGGGAATCGTCGTTGTACGTGCCCTGCTTGTCGAACCGCTTGTAAAGGCCAGCGAAGGTTTCGTGTGCTTCATCAACCACGATCAGATCGAACGGATCGACGGTCTTGAGGATAGAGGCTCCCTTGGCCCCGCCCGCCAGTTCGCGGTGAACGAGGAATACGCCCGAACCCTCAAAAGAATCCGGATCGAGCTGTCCTTCGCGGGCTTCGATCCCAAAGAGGCTGTAAAGCTCGGTTTGCCACTGCCCTAGGAGGGACTTGGGAACTATCAAGAGCACCCGCCGCAGGCCTTCCGCGAGGAGTTGGGCTATGACGAGACCGGCCTCGATGGTCTTCCCCAACCCCACCTCGTCCGCAAGAATGCAGCCTCCTTCAGGAACGCGGCGGAGCGCGAAGACGACCGCATCGATCTGGTGGGGGTTCGGGTCAATTCTTCCGCGCCGCTGAGCCGCGGCGTAGCGGCGGTGCTCGTCGGATCGTCGGAGCCGGGTAAGATCTTCGGCGAGCAGCCGGCGATGGATAGGATGAAGGCCGTTCACGTCAGCTTTGCTCGACAGCAAACTTCATCGTGGAGGCGGAATTTCGTATTCTAACAGCAATCCGCCGCCGCGGCGATCAGCGGACAACCGGGTCCTTGGGCACGTTGCGT
Organism: Bryobacteraceae bacterium; assembly: GCA_030036985.1. Lineage (GTDB taxonomy): Bacteria > Acidobacteriota > Terriglobia > Bryobacterales > Bryobacteraceae > BOG-234. Next base: position 9,800 of record JASHSD010000434.1, on the reverse strand, counting down.
CGGCCTGATTGGAGACTGCGAGAGGAGATTCCGAAGTGGGGGCGTCATGCGGACTCTGAATTCCGGTTTGATCCGGGCTTCGGGGAGAACCTATTCTCCCAGGTCGCCCGTCACTTGAGCCAACTTTGTTGACGCGCGACGCGCGCCGACTTGTCCTGTGAGTAGCGTAACGTCACTTTGACGAGTCGCCGAGCCGCTGGGGCTGAGCAACATTACCGAATCGGATTTCGGACTGGGTAGCGACCCGAAGCAAGCTCATCGTTCCAGAGACGAACGTCGTCGCTGCCTGATCTTGGCCGGGTCCTTTCTCTCGGCAACGACTCGGTCTGGCTCGGCGGCACACAGGGCTCTCTGGTATCTGCCCAGCCATCCGCCCCATCCGTCGTCCGTCGGCTCAATTCCCTGCTTCCGCGATTCCTCGCGTTTTTCTGCGAGCAGGTCTCGGTTTGACAGCACGGTTTCCGCGTTCCCGAAGTCCTCGATCTCAACGCCGAGGCGCCCCGCCTCTGGTCGACGCCGCATTCGAACGAAGAAATTCACGTTCAAACCGCCGCGGCTGCGGATTTCGTCCATTTCAGACGTATAAGGGATGTACAGAATTTTCGCGGATGTTGACTCCATCATGAGGAATCTCTTTCCGGTAAGTTCATCTTCGCCATGCACGAGCACCCGACCTTCAACCGATTCAAGCCGACTCCAGTCCGCGACCTCAGTAACCAGGCGCTCATCGGAAGCCAACTCCCCATGCGCAGCAAGCGTCTTCTGCCTGTCGCGTGCCCGTTGCATGGCCCGGAGGACCTGTTCCGTGTCGTATCGGAGCAGCCAGGAGCCATGGCCGTCACTCTTCGCCAATCCCATTTTCGACAGAACCATGAGCCGCGCTTGGATGTTATGGTCGCGTGGTCGCGCTGCACCGGGAGCCAAGGCGAACGACAGACCGCGATCCGTGTGGTTTGCTCTTCGGAGTATGGCGCGATCCAGCGAGGTAACGCGCCTTTGATCGATCTCCCGGCGCTCCGCCTGTTCGCCATCCAGAGTTGTCCGGAACCCCATTTGCCGGGTGCATAGCTCCTCTGTGATTTCCCGAACGCCCCGTTTGATGTAATCCCGGCTCAGGCGTATGGTCTGGCCGTCTGCGTCGGCGCCCCGCAGCGCAATGTGGATGTGCGGGTGCTCAGTATTTGTGTGCACCACGGCCACCCATTCGAGCGGCTTGCCGAGATCTTCCTCGACACGGAGCATGACATCGCGCGTCAGTCGCCGCAGGTCGGCCCGGTCCCCGAACTCCGGGGAAATGATGAGCTTCCACATAAGCCCATCCTGGCTCGCCTGCCAGCTCTGCAAACGGGTCGCAAGCTGGATGTCAGCCTGGCGGGCGTCGAAACCGAGGTCCCCGCATGCGGCGTTCTCGCGCTCCAGATAGCGGCCATGTGCGCGCCACTGTCCGCGGGCAGAGTTCCTGCAGTATGTAATCCTGACGGCGCAGCGCTGCCGATACGAAGGCCGACTGGCCTGAGATCCGTATCGACGGGCGCTGCGACTTTGACGCGCATAGTGCATCAAGGTCCTGAACCCGGAGGTCCAGCCACCGCCTCCGCTTCCGCCTGTTGAAACTTTCGGTTTGCCCGGCCGCAGTCGAAACTCGCGCTCATGGTCATTCATCGCTGTGCGCCTCCAGCGACTGCATCGCGGCTCGAGATTCATTCGCCATGGCATAACCCGCGTTCTTCATCAGCCGCGAATACCGGTCGCGGCCCACCGCGAGCATTCTTTCCCTCGCTTCGGCGGGCGGCTCGGGCACGGAGGTCAGAAACGCCTTCGTGAGTGCGTCGAGAAGCGCAAAGATCGCCTGCTGGCTTCGCAGCACTCGACGCATCCTCTTTGGCAATTCTGTCGAAGCTGACGGCTGTTTGTTCCTCGATTCCCGCAAGCTTCCGGCCGGTCGTCAATTCGTTCTCTATGGCGGCGCGGATGAAGGCGCTCGGGGTTTGATACCCGCGCTGCTTCGCCACTTGCCGGATTCGCTGATCCATTTCGGACTGGATTCGGACCGCTCGTTTCGCCACTGGAAAAATCTCCTATACAGATAAGGGCTCAGAACGGCATTTCTGGACAAAAAACGCAAATAAAATCGTGAGTCGGACGCACGGGGCGACAACCCACCTCTTGTGTCGCCCGACAGAAATCCCTCCGCTACATCGACATAGCCGGAAGATCAGCCACCCGCGGGCGACAAACCCTTTATGTTCCACTACCCATCTTTTTTGCTTCAATGGGGCTGCAAACGCGCTCCTTCAGCCGTTCGGATTGGCCTCGGATGCGGAACTTTGTTGACTATTGGGGATGTTCGAGGATCTTTGAGGATTTCTGTTGTCAGGCGCGGGGAACTTCGAGGACAATTGTGGATTTTTGATGATCTTCGAGGATCTTTGATGATCTTTGAGGACTCGCAAGGCTTCCCAGAATTTTTTGTCCAAAAAACCGATTCTGCGCCCTTATCTGTAGTGGAGCGGTTCGCTTCCACGGAAAGTCCGCCTGCCGAAGCGACGGGCGCTGGTGATTATCGAACGAAAACACATCGAGGAAACACATGCAGGACTTCATGACGGAACAGCAAGTGGCGCAAAAGATCAGCGTAAGCCTCGCCACGCTCCGACGATGGCGGCTGATTCAGCGCGGGCCGCGATTCATCAAAGTGGGCGCGCTGGTGAGGTATCGACCAGAGGATCTGGCGGAATGGCTGGACGTTCTGCCCTCCGGCGGCGGGACTCGTCAACACCAGGACACCCATTTGAAGTTTGCTTCGGGCTGATCGCGACCGCAAAGGAACTTTCTATTGCCGGCAATATCCGAATCGGTTAGGATATATGCATGAGCGACGAAGCAACGGCGTCGAACGCCGCGAGCGTTTTGGGCAAGCGGAGCTACAAGGCAAGACTCGAGCGGTTCGGCATCGAGCGTATCCAGGAGATCGCCCGCGAGAACGGCAAACTCGGTGGCCGGCCGAAGGGCAGCGGGAAAAAGCAAACGAAGGTGGCGAAGAAAGGCAGCAAGACATGATCTACAAGCGCGGAAAGCTTTACTACATGGATGTAACGATCAACGGAGTGCGATATCGGGAAGCGCTTGATACGTCTGATCGCAGGGTCGCCCCTTCGCTCGAAAAGAAGCGCGTGGCCGAGATTCAGGCGGGCAAAGGCGCTTCTAAATCGAGTCGCGATTTTGCACGCAAACCGTTCATTGTGGCCGCGGACCAATTCCTGGAAGACCGCAAGCCGCATGTCGCGGATCGGACATATGTCCTCGAACGGAATCTCCTCTCGCCGCTGCGGAAATTTTTTGGTGACCGCCTGCTATTGCGGATCAATGCGGAAAACATCGCTGCATACCAACGGGAACGGCGAAGCACCGGGATTTCCGGCCGAACGCTAAATATGGAGGTCGGCGTTCTGAGGCGTGTTTTGAAGCGTGCGAAAATCTGGAGCGTCGTGGCCGAAGATGTGACGATGGACCGGGAAAGCACGGGCGGAGTTGGAAAGGTGCTGACGGTCGAAGAGAAGAAGATCCTTTTCGCCACGGCGGCAACGAAGGACGAATGGCTCGTTGTTTACTGCGCTGCCGTTCTCGCAGTCAGCACAACTTGCCGCGGCGTTGAGCTGAAGCACGTTCGCTGGGGCGATGTCGATTTGTTTGACCGCTCGGTCGTGATTCGGCGAAGCAAGACGAAGGCCGGTCATCGCGCGATTCCATTGAATCAGGATGCTGTGGCGGCGCTGGCCCAGTTACGGTATCGCGCTGAGGCTCACGCTGCCGATGCGCCGGAGCATTTCGTGTTTCCGGCTTGCGAGCGAAACAGAATCGATCCGACCCGGCCCCAGAAGACATGGCGCACAGCCTGGCGGAGCCTGGTGCGGGAGGCCGCGCGTTGCGCAGGACGAGAGGCCGCCAGCGCGGCTCTCGCTTCCGGCAAGGGCCTCACGATCGCAATCGGGGTTTGGCGGCGGGCCGCAAAAACGATCCGAGGACTCCGGTTTCACGACCTTCGGCACCAGGCGATCACCGAACTTGCGGAAGCGGGCGCGCCTGACGCCACGCTGATGGCTGTGGCGGGACATCTCTCGCGCGAGATGCTTGAGCATTACAGCCACGTTCGCATGGCGGCGAAACGAGATGCACTGGATAAGCTTTCCGGTGGTTTGATTTCGCATCCCGAGCAAATCGCCAAACCCGCGTCGGATAGGCTCCAATAGCGGGTTACGTCACAAGATGCGTCACAATCGCCCGTTTCGGATGCGGGCGATATTTGTAAATGATTGATATGGCTGGTCGGGCCGCCGGGATTTGAACCCGGGACCTCTTGCACCCCAAGCAAGCGCGCTAGCCAGGCTGCGCCACGGCCCGAAACAACAAGTTTACACGCTGTCATGCGCCCGTCTGCGGCACGGGCGAGGTATCGTCCGGAACCGGCGCGCCCGCCATCACGAACCGGTACCCCACGCGCGTCTCGGTGGTGATGAATGTCGGCCTCGGTCCGGGAGGCTCGATCTTTTTGCGCAGCTGATTGATGAACACCCGCAGGTATTCGATCTGATCGCTGTATTCCGGCCCCCAGATCGCCTGCAGCAGGCGCCGATGCGGCACCGGCTTGTTCGCCTGCGACACCAGATACCGCAAAATATCGAACTCGGTCGGCGTCAGCCGCACCAGTTCGCCGCCCGCCACCACGCGCCGTTTTTCAAAATCGATGTCCAGTCCCGGCAGCGAGACAATCTTCGGCGTGGTGTCCGTGGCGAATCCTGTGCGGCGCAGCGCGGCCCGTATCCTTGCCATCAGTTCGTCCATGCTGAACGGCTTACAGACAAAATCGTCCGCGCCCGCGTCCAGCGCCTCGACTTTGTCGCGATCCGAATCGCGCACCGAGACGATAATGATCGGCACGTCCCATCCCGCGCGGATAGCCCGGCAGGATTCGAGGCCGCCCATTCCCGCCATATTCATATCCAGCAGAATCAGGTCGACGGTTTTCTCGCGCAGCAGCTCCAGCGCTTCTTCCCCGCTCTCGACATCGAGCACGTTCGCGCCCTGCGCACTCAAGCCGGTGCGCAGCACGCGCCGGATCTGGGGTTCGTCGTCAATGAGCAGTATAGTGCGATTCTCTATCATGCAGCCTCTCTGTCGCTTCCCTCTCTGCCGCGACTCTCTCTGCAGCTCCAAGGGGAAGCGCGAAACAAAATGCCGGACCGCGGGGTTCGACGTCCAGCCATACTTTGCCGCCGTGAGATTCGGCGATGGTTCTGGCGATATCCAATCCCAGCCCGGTGCCCTCAATGGTGGAACGGTCTTTGGCGCCCCGGTAGAATTTTTCGAAGATCCTGTCCCGCTCGTTTTCCGGAATCCCGGCGCCTTCGTTGCGTATTTTGAGAACGATGTTCGGCTCGGCGAGTTTGGCCGATATCCGGATCGGACTTCCCGGCCGCGAATACTTCAGCGCGTTGTCGACCACCTGCAGCAGCATCTGTTCGAGCAGAAAACTGTCGCCGGGGATCGTCGGAATATCGTCCGGGATGTCGATCGTCAGTTCGCGGACGTCGAGAAATCGCCGCATCCTGGCGATCACCCGTTCCACGACAGCGGCAATCCGGCAGTCCTCCATGCGGGGATTGGCCCGGCGCGCCTCGAGCTTCGCCAGCTCGAAGGATTCGCGGATCATCTGGTTGAGACGATCCGCTTCCTCGTCGATCACGGCAATCAGTTCGCGCTCATCGCCGAGAACGATGTCGCCGGAGCTGCGCAGCGTGGAAGCCGCGGCTTTAATCGAAGTCAGCGGCGTCTTGAAATTATGCGCGAGGGCATTCAGAACGGTGGATCGAAGCTCCTCGCCCCGGCGCGTGGCTTCGAGTTCCGCACGCTCCTCGGAGCTGCGGGCGCGGTCGAGCACCAGATGGATCATGCCGGCGATCGCATTGGAAACCTCTTCGGAGAGACCCGCGCCATGCAGTTCCAGCACGCCGGTGCGGGAATCGGGATCGAGAGGAACGGTCGAGACCCGGACCCCCGAAGTGGTTCCCCACTGAAAAACGTGCGGCAACCCTTCCACCCGCAGGAGCGCTCCTTTCAGCCCGAACAATTCGACAACGTTGCGCACCGCGTCTTCCGCGGCTTCGGCCAGGGTGTTGGCTGCGATCAAAACCCTGCCGAGCTGATTGAGCCGTTCCATCTCTTCGCGGCGTACGATCGCCTCACGCATCCGCCGCTGCGTGCGTATGGAGAGTTGGCTGGCGGTGAGCGCGGTCAGCGTGATGGCCGCGAAGGTGACGCCATCCCGCAAAGTGGTCAGGTGCATGCTTCCGACCGGCTGAATGAAGTAATAACTCAAGGTGAAGCTGGCGATGACGGCGGAAACAAGGGCGAGCACCGAATCGCCCAGCGTCGCGATTCCGAGCACCTCCAGCAGCAGCATCATCGATGCCGTTGTTCGCGTGGTTCCGAAGTGCTGACACTCACGCGAGGTGAACCACATGAGAAAGGCGAATACGGCGATACGGAAAACAATGCGAAAGTTACGGCCCATTTGCGTCATCGTTGTGATCGAGGGAGAATCCTAGGGCGCCGTTTTGCGTGCACGGCCCGGCTCGTAGTGGGACTACAATCGAGGTAATGACTCGGGATTTCCCGAATTCCCCACATCTGTCGTTTCCGGCGGGACACCCAGCCCGCTTGTTTGCGTATATTCTCTCACGAATTGACGACCGTCGGCGAGGCAGCCGGTGACCCGGCGCGCCGCCATCGCGGCCTTAGGCGCCGCGGCTCTGGCGCGGGAAGCCCGTCCGCAGGCTGCCGCGGAAAAAGACGGAGGCCCCAAGGCGGGCGCCGTTCTTCCACCCCGAGTCACTCCGATGATCTGCGGATATTCGGGAAATATGGCGAAAATCCCCTATCCGGAGCTGGGGACGATCGCCCAGCAGATCGGGTATGAGGGCGTCGACCTCACCGTGATGCAGGGCGGCCACGTGAATCCGTTCATCACCAATGTGGACCTGGTGCGCGCCGTCGAAAGCGTGCGCGGGCCGGGTCTCGAAGTGCCGATGATTTCGACGACGCTGACCACCATCGGCGATGCCACGGCTTACGCGATCCTCGCCATCACCGGACACACGCAGGTGCATCTTTACCGGATGGGATTCTGGCCATACCAGTTCGGCCGGAGTTTCACGCCCACCGACATTCCGCGCCGTCTCGCGCAGGTGCGCAGCGACATCAACGGTCTGGTGGCCTATGGACAACGCACCGAGATGACCGCGATGTTTCCCAACCGCGCCGGCGCGTATGTGGGCGAGGCCATCTGGGACGCCCAAGCCGTGATCGGCGATATGGATCCGAAATGGGTCGGCTACTACTTCGATCCCTCGCAAGCCACGGCCGAAGGGGCAGTCGGAGGGTGGGATGTCGCGCTGCGTCTCGCATTGCCGAGGCTGAAGGCTGTCGCGGTTCAGGATTTCACATGGGTGAAATCGGATAAACAATGGAAGATGCAGATGTGCCCGATGGGTGAAGGCATCGTCGACTGGGACGCTTTTTTCGGCATCCTCGCGCAGGCGAACTTCACGGGCCCGCTCTCAATTCATATGGAGTATCATCCGCAGGACGAACCCATGGCGATGACAAAGGACATCGAGTTCGTGAGGAAACAGGTTCAGGCCGCCTGGGGGCCCACAAGCGCCAGGTGATAATTCTTTTTGCCGGCGCGGAGCAGGATTGCGCCAGGCCACTTCATATCCTCGACTGAGACCATCTTCCGCGCCTCGGTCTGGCGTTCATTATTCAGGTAAACGCCGCCGCCTTCGATCAGTTTCCGCGCAGCGCCTTTGCTGTCGGCGAGGCGTGTGCGCACAAGCAGGTCCACGAGACCCACGCCCGATTGGATTTCAACGGGATTAATTTCTGTAACGGGCATCTCGCCCGCCAGCATGCGCACTGTGGCTTCGTCGGGAACTTCGTCCGACGCCTGGAACAGGATTCGGCCGGCGGCTTCCGCTGCGCGAACCGCTTCGGGGCCGTGGATGATTTCGGTGCATCGGGCCGCCAATTCGCGTTGCGCCTCCCGGCGTTCCGGACGGGCTTCCGTTTCCGAAGCCAGCGCAGCGATGGCATCGGCATCCAGAAACGTGAAGAGCTTCAGCTGACGCACGACATCCGCGTCGGCGGTCTGCAGCCAGTATTGATACATCTGATACGGACTGGTGCGCTGCGCGTCGAGCCATACCGCGCCTTCCTCGGTCTTGCCGAATTTGCGGCCGGTCGAGGTGGTCAGCAGAGGAAAGGTAATGCCTTCGGCGGCGCCGCCCGCGACCCGGCGAATCAGTTCCTTGCCCGAAAGGATGTTGCCCCACTGATCGCTGCCGCCCATCTGAATGGTGCAGTCGTGGTTTTGAAACAAATAGAGAAAATCGTAAGCCTGCATCAGCATGTAGCTGAACTCGGTGAAGGAGATGCCGTAGTCGCGTTCTTCCAGCCGGGTGCGGACGGAATCGCGCTTGATCATTTCGTTGACCGAGAAATGCTTGCCGATGTCGCGCAGGAAATCGAGCAGCCGCAGCGGCAGCAGCCAGTCGGCGTTGTTCAGCACGAGACCGCGATCGTCCGAGGAGAGATCCAAAAAGCGCGTCAACTGGCTGCGTATGCGTGAGGCGTTGTATTCAGCCCGCTCCTTCGTCAGCAGCGTGCGTTCGGCGGTCTTGCCGCTGGGATCGCCGATCAGTCCGGTGCCTCCGCCCACCAGCGCCAGAGGTCTGTGTCCGTGCCGCTGGGCGTGTGCGAGAGCCATGACGGGAATGAGACTCCCCAGATGCAGACTGTCCGCGGTGGGGTCAAATCCCACATACACGGTACGGCGCTTCTCGCTAAGATGGGTGTCGATGGTCTCACTCGTGGCAGCTTCGAGGAAGCCGCGCCACCTCAATTCATCGGGGAATGTATTTTTACTCTCTGTGTGCATCGCCGGATGGGCTGCCTCTATCTTCCCATTGCCTGGCGCTTCGTGGTTTACTGTGAGCGATTGAACCTGCGTGCAACTCCTTTTCGGCGTGTGCGTCGAAACACTTTGCAGTTCCGGATGGAGGATCCGAACAGAATGAACTTACGTTTTATTACTACAGTCGCGGCTACCCTGATCGTTGCCGCGACGGCCGCCGCACAGAATCCCGATTCGAGCGGTGACGGAATGGTTAAAGGCGCTTACTACGTGAGAGAAGTTCTCATGAGCGCTCCGAATACGGCAGGCACCGCCGTGTCGGTGGCTGCGAGCGTTGCCGGTGTCGCCACCTTTGATGGAAGCGGTCATTATACATTTACCGGCCAGGGCACGAGTCTGGCGGCGGGGCCAAAAAGTTCGATCTCGGCGAGCGGAACATACAACGTCGGGTCGAACGGTCTTTTCTACATGACGAGCATCGCCGATCCGGGCGATGTCGATTACGGCGGCGTGTCCTCGTTGGGACCCGGGGCGTTCGTGGCCAGCGCCACGGAGGCCACCAATTTCACGATGACGGTCGGCATTCCGATCGGATCGAGTGTTTCCAACGCTTCGTTCAGCGGGACTTACACGGCGGGCGCACTCGATTTTCCCGGCGCCAACATCACCGACGTGCGCGAGGCGACTTTCACCCTGAGCCCTAACGGCTCGGGCAGTGTCGGCACAGTGTCCCTTTCCGGCGCGGCGGCGGATCAGAACAACACGCAGCTGACGCAGTCGGCTGCGGGCGTAACATATTCGCTTTCAGCCGGAGGCGCCGGGACAATAG
>JASHSD010000433.1 GCA_030036985.1 Bryobacteraceae bacterium | reverse complement strand
GGCGTGAGGTTCGCTCCCTTCTTGCCGACCACCAGAGCATAAACCGGAACATCGCGAGTCTCCCGGTGAACCCGCAGATGAAAGCGATCTTGTAGCAAGCTTTGAACCATCTGTCTCATTTGTTCTTCATTCGATGGGCGTTCTGTGGTTGCCTGGAGTTCAAATTTTTGCTGACTCAGCCACTCGGGGGCCCCGACAACCTGGAAGTTTCGTACTCCATACGCCCATTCGATCAGGCCTATCGGGCCATTCAAGACAGTCATGGCTCTAAATCTTCGGGGGTCGACCATACGCGGAGGAAGGTTCATGCAGGGCAACTCACCGCACTGTGTCACGGAATTCTCGGCTACCGCTTTGACGGCAGCGACTTCAAAGCTCGGGCGCTCGGCAGGCCCCCGTGAAGCATCGCCGTTCTGAGCGCCGACCTGATCGGCGGCCCAAACAGCCCAGCAAGCGCCAGTGACAGAGTTGTGCCTGCACCTGAGATACGCTTCGTCATGCCAGTCTCCACGCGAGGCTTGACTTCGCTCGTAACAGCCATCGTACTTCAAGCACGAGGCACGGGATCAGCTGGCTTCGCCCTGTTGCGCATCACTACTCCGCGAGATATAAATAAGGGCGGTTCCGGTGAATGCCCGTTGGCCGGGTTCGCCCTGACCCTCGTTGGCCGGTTTTCAGGCGATCCCCGAGGAGATCCGCACGCGACGAATTTAGAAGAGAATGGCGGGGACGACGGGGCTCGAACCCGCGACCTCCGACGTGACAGGAATACAAAGTCGGTTCGCCGCTGCCATTGTATGCCACTTTTGGCATAAAATGGTGCAGTGACCGGGAAACCGAAGCGGCGCGACCTCGTCTGGCTGGGCGACTCGCTCGATCGGCTTGCGCGCTTCTCGCCGCCGGTTAGACAGAGGCTGGGTTTCGCGCTTTACCAGGCGCAGATCGGGCAAAGGTATGAAAGCGCGAAGAAGCTGCACGGTTTCTCAGAAACGATATGGCAGGTGCGCGCTGACGATCCGAGTGGGACGTATCGCGCGGTATACGAGACTCAACTTGGGAAGACGATCTACGTGCTCCATGCTTTTCAGAAAAAGGCGACCGCGGGGATCGCGACGCCGAAACAAGATGTAGATCTGATCCGGCAGCGGCTTCAGATTGCCCGCAGGTTGGCGGGGAACGACAAAGGGGACTGAAAATGCGTAATCGGGATTTCACGCCGAGTTCCGGCAACGTCTTCGCGGATCTGAACCTTCCGAACGCGGACGAACTGTTGGCCAAGGCCGAGCTTGCCGCGAAGATCATCGCGGTAATCCAGCGTCGGCAACTCACCCAAACCCAGGCGGCGACGATTCTCGGAATCGACCAGCCGAAGATTTCGGCGCTCAAGCAGGGTAAGCTGTCCGGCTTTTCGATCGAGCGCCTCCTTCGGTTTTTGCTTTTGCTCGGGCAGAATGTCGAGATCAGCGTGAAGGGGCAATCGAAATCGGGATCTGCAGCCAGACTTCGCGTTGCGTAGGCATTCGGCGGTAGTACGGTCTTCCCCTCTCCCGAACGCCGGACATGCCGAAAATGTCAGGTGGCCCGGATTCCGGGCAGCGCGTTACTTTGAAGCTTGCGCGGTTATCGGTCGCCAGAAGCTGACAACATTTCCGTCTTTGACTCCATTCGCCCATTGGCTCATTACCCGGTGACGGTCTCGATCCGCAAGGTGTCTTTTACCGTAGCGGCGCCATTTTCTGACGAAATCAGGTGCTCTCCTGTAAAGAGGAGGCAGCGGCCTGATTGGCTGGCGCAACCAGGGGATGCCGACGATTTACTCGTTGTCCGGGTGCTTCCGATTGCCAGTAACACGGCAGAGACGATAGGCGTCAAGCCGCCATCTCGTAACCGATCCGGTCAATGCGTCTCTTCGTGTCCGCGTCGATGCTCTCGACAAAGGCTCTGAAGCGAGGCACTTTTTCCCTGACCGCCAGATAGCCGTAAGGTCCGGTCAGCGGAGCCGTGAAGCGCAGATACTTTGAATCGAGATCGACCGACATGACGGCGGCGATCCTGGAAAACTCACGGGCGGGATCGGCCATGAAGTCTTCGAAGCGGAGCGCGAGGGTGGCCATCGGCAGATGAAGCTCGGTCTCCTCGACAAATTCGGAGAAGGACAGAAATCGCAGTCCCGGCGCGGCTGCGAAGAAACCGGGGTCGCCCTCGGCAAAGCTTCTGAATTCGGGGAAATTGCGATCCAAATCGGCGCAGAAATTGTCGCGATTCTTATAGATTTGCGAAATGCCGGCAACCATCCGGTGAGAGCGAATGTATGTTCGCCACCAGACCCAGTTTGTCAGCAAAGAATCGAGCGGGTGACGGCGGATGAAAATCGAATCGGCGACTCCCGCTCTGACCGCATCGAGCAGGAGGCTCGTTGTAGCCGGCGGATCCTGCAGGCTGGAGACATACCTCAGCGTGGCATGACCGCTGTAGATCATCGAGGTGGGACCGGGATGGCAGCGCAGCATATCCCGGAAATAAATCGCTCGATCGCCGATGTTCTGCCACAACAGTTGATTGATGTACCAACGTCCGGCGCCGAACAGTCCGATCACATAAGCGGTTCTGTCGGTTCCCGCGTGTGGAACCCGCCAATGCGGAACACCGACGTTCAACAAGTGGTAGCGAAGCCTCTTTCGGACGATCCGGTATTGTTCCCGAGGCGATTGGCGCGCGAACCGGATGAGCTTGGGAAACGCCCGCGAGCTGTCCGATAATTCCAGGAATTCAGGGGAAATTTCCATCGCTGCGTCTGCTTTCATAACCCGCCCGCGGGTGTGTGGTTTTGAGAAACCCGCGCGCCGATTGATGTTCGTGTCGGGCAGCACAAACGCCGCGGAAAAAAAGCGTTGCGCTTTCAGAAGAGGTCTGAATAATTCTCGATCCATCGGCGCTGTTCAGGCGTCTCGGGAACTGACACGCCGCGAGCGGAACCGACTATCTGCGTCGCGCGGTCCTGCTTCGCCCCACCACAAGTGCCCGGAAGAGTCCGGGCACGGCAGACTGAGAGTCTGCGCCACGAGGGGACGAAAGCAAAGGTGGAATCTGCTGAAAGCTGACCATCTGAAAGACGGTGGGTTTGATCCGGCGATGGATACTAAGGACGTGTCGCTGAATAACCAGTCCGTTTGCGAAAAACCGCTTGCTTGCGCGCGCGGCTCGGAGCGGGCTTCTGAGCCGCGAGCGCAAGGGAGTTGTTGAACGGGTTATTCTGCGACAGGTGCTGAACGTTGACGGAAAAAGCGATCGACAGCAAGCTCGTGCATGAGGTCGCCGTCGAGTGTGGGTTCGATCTCGTCGGCGTGGCCGGGGTGCATCCCGTCCCGGATTTCGCACGGTTTCGCAACTGGGCTGATCGCGGGCTCGCCGGCGAGATGCGCTACCTCACCGACCATCGCGCCGAGATGCGCGGCGACCCGGAAAGCCTGCTGCCCGGGGTGCGGTCGATCATCTGCGCGGGGCTTGTTTACAACGGTCCGGAGCCGCTCTCGACTGAATTCTCCGATATCGAACGCGCATGGATTTCGCGTTACGCGTGGGGCGAAGATTACCACCACGTCCTGCGCTGGCGGTTGGAGTCGTTTGCGCGAAAGCTACGCGAGTGCGCCGATTTCGAATGGCGAGTCTGCGTGGATACGGCACCGCTGCTGGAGCGGTCGCTGGCGCGCGCGGCGGGACTCGGGTGGATCGGTAAGAATACCTGCCTGATCAATCAGAACCTGGGGTCGTGGTTTTTTCTGGGCGAACTGCTGACCACGATGGATCTGGAGCCGGACGCGCCGCCGCCGGATCGCTGCGGCACGTGTGCGCGATGCATCGAGGCGTGTCCCACCGACGCGATCGTGCCTTCGCCCGACGGCCGGTTCGAAATCGATGCCCGGCTTTGCATTTCGTATCTTACGATCGAACTGCGGTCTTCCATTCCCGAAGCGCATCGGTCGGGAATGGGTTCGAATGTTTTCGGGTGCGATATCTGCCAGGATGTCTGTCCGTGGAATCGGCGGGCGGTGGAGGCCGCGGGAGGCGAGTTTCGGCCTGGTGAGTTCGCGCCGTCGTTGGAGCGATTGGCCGCGTTGGGCGAGGCGGAGTTTCGCGCGCTGTTTCGGGATACGCCGGTGTCGCGCGCGAAGTATCGGGGCTTCCTACGCAACGTCGCGGTCGCGATGGGGAATGCGAGGCTCGAAAGATTCCGCGACGCGCTCGTGAAGCTGGCTGCAAACCCCGATGCGCTTGTAGCCGAGCACGCGCAGTGGGGATTGCGGCAACTGGGCTACTGAAACAGCAGCACGGCCATGTCGCCGTTCGACGCGCCGGGCGGCTTTCAATGGGTGCGCGACATGGAAGTGATGATTCGCGAAAGTAGTGAATCCCAGTGTCCGGTCCCACGTAACGTTTTACGGTAAGGCAAGCGCCGAGATGAGTCTCGGCGCGGCAAGCACGAGTGCTTGCGCCACAATGACGTCGGCATTGTTGTCAACAATGAACCGGGACAGGAGACCAGCGCAGGAATGCGCCAAGCTGAACCGCGACCTGACTCCCCGAGACCGCTTCTGAGGAACACGCGCAAAACGGGTCGCGTCCGCGCCGCAGGAACAGCGAGTTGCTCCGTTGTATTGCGGCGCGGAACGGCGCCCTTTGCGCTCCCTCACGGTCGCGGCTCAGTTGGGTCGCGGCTCAGTACGGATCCAATTTTCGAGGTTCCACTTTTATGTCGCGCACCCGTTTTCAATCTCATGGTTTCAAGTGTAGACTTCTGAATTAAGATGCCCGACCAGGATCAAGGCAAGACAATCGGTGATGTACTCGATGGTATTCTCGCGAATCCGCGCCGGTGGGGAGCGCTGTTCGGTCTTCTCGTTTCCCTATGTGGACTGGCGCTCCTCGTGATGTTTGTCTTTACGCGGTTGTTTTCAGTCTCGGCGCGGGAAGTCAGTCTCGGCGGCTCCGATTCGCACATCCTTTTCCAGGCGATCGACAGCAAAGCGGGGACGGAGGAAACGGTGGCCCTTGTGACGCCGCAAGGGTGGCAGAAGATATCGATTCACGTACGCCCCGGCGATAAAGTCTCCTTCACCGCGGACGGAAAGATCTGCATAGATATCAACGAAGTCGTTAACGTGGTCCATTTACGCCAACAGTATGAGGACGAAATCGCCAAGGCGCAGGGAATCAGGCAGGGCGACCCGACGGAATCCCGCGTGCCCGAGGATTTTTTTACTGAGAAGCAAAAAAAGACGCTGATTCTCAATCGTCCCTGGGTCGGCCCCGAGGGATTCGATCTCGCGCTTTTTGAGCCGAGTTTCCGAAGCCGGCGCAAACGCTATCTGATGCCCGAACAGAACGCGGGAAGTCTGGTGGCCGCGATCCATGAAGAGGAAACACAGCCGCAACGCGGCGAGGTGTTCGAGGTGGGCCGGGCGCGCGGGGATTTTGCCCCGTCGAACAGCGGATGGATTTGGTTTACCGTGAACGACGTCCAAGACAGCGACCCCGAGAATCCGAATTTGTTTTACAACGACAACCTCGGTGTTTTCTGGGTCCATATCGTGGTGAAGAGGGGATAACCCGATTAATAGATTTTTGTGTCGCTCCGATCATTTCCGTGTATATTGTGAATCCGCTCTATCACGAACGGCACAGTTGCCGCGTGATGCCGTGTCCGAATGCCGAGGAGAGGATTACGGATGCGTTCCGGATTCCGCATCGCGCGCTGCCGGCTTCGGCGATACGAACCGCCGCAGATTGGTAGAGAGGGATCACAGGCTGAGGCCTGTGCTGGTTGCCGCGGCGGTAGTGCGGGCCTGGCGGGAATCCGGGCTGTATCACCCAAGCTGGATCCGGCTGCGGCCGGGCTGCGGGACACCGTAGCTTCTGGTCCTGATGGAGAAAGTCACCAAAGCCGAATTCATGCGCCTCATGGAAGCCGAGTTCGACAAGCTCGACAAGAACAAGGGTGGGAAGCCGGACTTCAAGTAACTGACGCAAGGCTTTAGTCTGTGGACGCGACTAAAGTCGCGTGTCCAAAATTAGGAACTCAGGACGCAGCCCCAATATTCCGTTCACGGCGGATCGCACCGATAAAAGTGCCCGGCGTCCGAAGGAACCAGGGACGCGGCACGCAAAAGTTACCCTGAGGACATGACGAACACAGACGCGCAGGTGTTGATTGTCGGCAGCGGGCCGACCGGATTGGCGTTGGCATGCGATCTTGCGCGTCGCGGCGTGCAATTCCGGATCGTTGACAAGGCCCGAACATACTTCATCGGATCGAAGGGCAAGGGACTCCAGCCTCGAAGCCTTGAGGTGATGGATGACTTCGGAATCGCCGGGCAAATACTGGCAAATGGAAAGTTTCACATCCCTTTTCGCGGGTATGACGGATCGAAGGTGCTCGGAGAAAAGGATATTCACGAAGGCCGCTATCCTACACCGAACGTGCCCTATGCGAGTCCGCTGATTACGCCGCAATGGCGCGTCGAGGAGGCGCTGCGCGAACTTTTGGAAAGGCACGGGGGACGGGTTGAGTTCGGCACGGAGCTCACCGGCATCGAGCAGGACGAGGGCAGCGTCACCGCGACTCTGCGAAGCGATGACGGCGAAGAGCGTGTGTGTTGCCGTTATCTCGCAGCCGCGGACGGCGGCAGGAGCTTCGTGCGCAAGGCTCTTCAGGTTCCTTTCGAGGGAGAGACCTGGAAGGACGAGCGCATGTACGTGGGCGATGTGCGCCTGCGCGGACTGGACAGGGAGGCATGGCACTCGTGGCCGAATCATCCGGACGGCTGGCTGGCGCTCTGTCCTCTGCCGTCGACGGACACCTTTCAGCTTCAGGCGCAGGCTCCTCCCGGATTCGAACCGGAGCCGTCGCTTGAACTGTTTCAACAGTGGGTGAATGAGCGAACCGGCGGCATGGATATCAAACTGACGGATGCGCCGTGGCTCTCGCTGTACCGGGTCAATGTCAGGATGGCGGCGCGGTACCGGATCGGACGGATATTTCTTGCCGGAGACGCGGCTCATGTTCACTCGCCGGCGGGCGGACAGGGCATGAATACCGGGATACAGGACGCTTACAACCTGGGATGGAAACTCCAACGTGTTTTGACGGGCGCCCCGGACGCGCTGCTCGACACGTATGAAGAGGAGCGGCTGCCGGTGGCTGCGAACGTCCTCGGCCTCAGTACGAAGCTGTACAGGCAGATCACGGCGGACGACGAGGGGGCGATCCGCCGGGACGCCGTGACGCTTCAGCTTGGAATTACGTATCGGGAGATGTCGCTGAGCGCGCGCAGGGGATGTCCGGTTGAACCTTTCTTCGGGCGATCGCGCTCCGGATGCGCCGGGATTGGATGCCGCCGGCAAACCGATTCGGCTCTTCGATCTTTTCCGCGGGCCACATTTCACTTTATTGCGGTTATTCGGCAACGACAGCGAAGCATGGGGGAACGCCCCGGGTGGTGTGAAGCAAGTTGACGTGAGACGCACGCCGCCAGCAGAGCCCTCAAAGGCCGACTTGTTTGTGGATGTCTTCGGCCACCTTGCCGCGGCATATGGCGGCGGGCAGGGCGAATATGTAATGGTGCGTCCCGACGGATATGTCGGCTGGGTGGGCTTATGGAAGAATCTGGCGGAATTAAAAAAGTACCCTGGGCTCTTGTTGACGAGGTAAGGACGTGTCACCGAATAACCAATCCTTTTTCAAAAACCGCTTGCTTGCGCGCGCGGCTCGGAATGGCGTCTGGCGGCTCGGAATGGCGTCTGGCGACTCGGAATGGGCTTTTGGCGGCTGCGGATTGCGCGCGCCACTAATTCGGCGCGGTTGAACCCATCGCCAGGCGCCTGCCGTCAGCCAGGGTCACGGCGCGGATTTTACAAACATCCGGGCGGTCCTTGGCTTTGGAGCATTCGACCGTCACGCGGTCGCCCGGTTTCAGCGAATCCTTCCTCCAGCCATTGCTGAGCAGCCCGTTGGGGGAACTGCCTTCGCATTCCCAGTGAGTCACCGTACCGTTGGCGTTGGATACGTCGAGGAAAAACCACACGTGCGGGTTCATCCAATCGACGCGGACGACGGTCGCTTTCAGGATCGTGATTTCAGCTACGTACTCGGCCGCGGCCGAATGGTGGGCGAAGAGAGGCGGCGCGGCGGAAAACAGCAGCGCCGCGAATAAAGCCGCGAACCGCACCCCTACTTCTTGTAAATCACGCGCCAGATTTTGCCCTTCTGGCTGTCCGTGATGTAGAGTGAGCCGTCGGGCGCCTGGGCGACGCCATCCGGGCGGGCGACGGCCATGCCGGGATTCTTCAGATTGTCGGTTCCGGCGAAACCGTTGGCGAAGATTTCGAATTTGCCCGACGCTTTATCCTTCTCGATCGGCTGGAAGGTCACGTTGCCGCCGGCCTGCGGCAGCGGAGCGCGATTCCAAGAACCGTGAAAGGCGATGAACGCGCCTCCTTTGTACTTCGAAGGGAACTGCGACCCCGAGTAGAACATGATGTCGACCGGCGCCCAGTGCGCGGGGAAGGCCGCTACGGGCGGCGTGAAGGAAGAACAGCGATCGGACTTTTTGCCATCGCCGCCGTACTCCGGATTGGTGAAAAACTTCATCTGCTCGTAATCCCAGAAGCAGTAGGGCCAGCCGAAGTTGGAACCCTGCACCGCGCGATCGAGCGGCTCGGCGGGGCGTTCCGCGTTTTCCTTCGCAGTGAAGGTCGTGCCCCAGAGGGTGTCGAGCTGGTCGCGATTGTTCATGGCGATCCACACGGCGCCATCGTGCCAGGTGATGGCCGGCATCTGACGCAGACCCGTGGCGAAACGCGTGCCGTCGTCGAGGGTCTGATTCAACCGGTGGTCGGAGAATCTCCAGATGCCGCCGTGTTTTTCCAGAATGGGGCAGGGGTCCTGCCCCGCCACTTTGGGCGCCCGGTCTTTCGACTGGCATGCGTTCGAAGGCGCGCCGATATTGATGTAGAGATATCCTTTGCCGTCGAACGTAAGGCCCTTATCCTCGTGTTCGCGCTCCATGGGAATGCCGCCGACAACGGTTTCGGGATCGCCGGTCGGGGTGAGCTTGCCGGGAGTCATTTTCCAGCGCTTGACGCTCACGGGTGTGGCGATGTAGAGGTAGCCCTCGTGCAGCCCGATGCCAGTGACGCTCTCTGTGCCGAAGCGTTCCTTGACTTCGAACTTGCCGTCGCCGTTGGTGTCGCGCAGCGCGACCACGCCGCCCTTCGCGCCCGTGCCCTGCAGTCCGACGTAAACGTCGCCATTGGGAGCGACCGCCAGATGGCGAGCCGTGCCGATGTTGTCGATGGAAACGATGGCGCAGAAACCTTCGGGAAGTTTGATGCCGCCGTTATCGGCATCGCAGACGAGCTTCTTGTCCGGGCCGGCGGCGGTCAAAGGCAGGGCGGCGAGGGTCAGAAACGCGGCTGCGGCGAGGTACTTTCGAACGGGAATCATCGTTCTCAGAATATCAAGGCCGAGAGATCACAGCGGCGCTGGATTTGGATAAGCACAAGACGCAGGAGGTGGTGGAGGAGCCGGAGAAGCCAGTTCCCGCGAGCTTTGCGGCAGGGTGATGCCGGAGAATTATGCGGCAGAGAGAGCATAGAAAAAGTCATGGTTGCAAAAACACGCTGGCGAAAGGGCGAAAATCCACCAGAGACGGTGGCCGCAAACCTAGCAACCGTATTATCCAACCCCTCCCGCACGCCAGAATGAGTATCAGCGCGCGCCTCCGTCCGCATGGGTGACGGCCCGAGGAGGTGGCTACTACCTGTTCTACAATGGCTACTACTATCCCGCCAAATATCCGTGCCGGGGCGGGTACTGTGCGTATGTACTGGGCCGGTTATATTTGGCGCCAGCCGTACAGCCAAGGTATCCGGGCGCTTATCAGCCTCAGCCGTCTTACTCGGCCGGGAGTTCGCAAGGACAATCGCAACAGCCTTACACACCTGCGCCGTCTGGTTACGCGACGCCATCGTATTCTGGCGGTTACCCACAGCAGCCGTCATATATATTACGTGACGAGCAACCGCAGCAGCCGTCCTATATATCACGTGACGAGCAACCGCGGCAGCCGCAACTGCAACCTCAGCAGGCACAGCCGCCGCAAGTCCAGCAGGCGCAATCGAAACAGTCCGTAACGGCATCTCCTTTCTTGGGTTTGGCAGTTGTCGGTGAGGCCGCACGAGATTTCACCTCTATCGATGAGGCCTGGAATCTTTTGGAAGGGTTGTTAGAAGAAGGAGTGGAGATTCTCGGAGAATTGTTTTAGCGGGAGCGCCAGAAACCGCTGCTTGATCGAATGCCCGACACGCTTAAACGGGCCGCCTCAGAGCATCGAACGCGGCCCTTTTGCCGACACATACAAACTATGTTTTCGCGCGGTGGCCACGACGCCGAATCCCTCCAGTCGAAGCGCAGTTCATCCTCGGCTCCGGTTGCCCCGCCCGCGCTTTCCACGCGCTCACCCCGCCTGTTACCGTGTTTCCGTTTCCGTGCCCCGGTTTTCCTATTCGCAAGCGCTTTTTCCGTGATGGAGGTCAGGCTTGGTTGGCCGCGGCCTTCTGGCCCAGCGCATCGCGCACGATGCGGCCAAGCTGCATGAAGCCGGCCAGGTCGCCGGGCTTCTGGAAATAATCGGTGGCGCCGAGGTTGGCCGAATTCTCGCGATCGAGCGGAGAGTCCGAAGACGTGATGATAATGATCGGCGTGGCCTCGCAGCGCCGACTCTGGCGGATCCGCGTGAGCACGCGGCTGCCCGTCGCGCGCGGCAAATTCAGATCGAGCAAAACAAGGTCGGGACAATCGAACGCCGGGTCCGTATCGGCCTTCTCCATGAATCGGAGCGCCGCTTGACCGTCCTCCACCACAATCAGATTGACCGCGAGGCCCTGTTTTTCCAGAGCTCGCCGAACCAGAAAAACATCCCCTGGATTGTCTTCAGCCAGCAGTATTGTAAAGGGCGCGCGATTCGTCGCCAATTTCTACCCCCGGAAGTGTAAACCAAAATGTGGAACCCTGACCGGGTTCCGATTCGGCCCAGATGCGGCCGCCGGCGCGCTCCACGATTTTCTGGCAGAGCGCCAGGCCGATGCCCGTCCCTTCGAACGATTGGCCGTGCAGACGTTTGAAAATTCCGAAGATCTGGGTCAGGTACTCTTTCTCAATGCCGATGCCGTTATCGGAAACCGCGAAAAGCCACCACCCGTTGGGCTGGCGTTCGGCCGTGATGCGGATATCGGGCCGCTGGCCGGGCGGATATTCCTCCTTGCGATATTTCAAAGCGTTGCCGATCAGATTCTGGAAAAGCTGCACCAGATGGATCTCCGCCACTTTGACCGAAGGCAGCTTGCCGACCTCAATCTGAGCGTGGGCATCTTCGGCGACGGTGGAAAGGTTGAGAAGCGCGGTGGAGACGGCCGATCCCGCGTCGGCTTCCCGCGGCTGCTGAGGCGAGCCGTTGGCGACGCGCGAGTAATCCAGCAGGGCGCGCAGCAGTTTCGACATGCGGGTGGCCCCGTTCACGGCGAATTCGATGTAAGAAGCGGCTTGGCCGTCGAGCGTTTCGCCGTACTCCTCCTGCAGCAACTGGCTATAGATGGAAACCATGCGCAGGGGTTCTTGAAGGTCGTGGCTGGCCGCGTAGGCGAACTGCTCGAGATCGGCGTTGGAGCGTTGGAGCGCTTCGTTGGCGAGCTTCAATTGAGTGGCCCCTTCCACCTGCTGCTGCACGTCGGTAAAGCCGCCGAGCCAGCGCAAAATGGCCCCGCCGCGGTCGCGTACAGCCACGGCACGGCAGAGAAACCAGCGATACGCGCCATCGCCCGCCCGGCGCAGACGGACCTGACTTTCAAACGTTGCGCCGGTCTGAAGCGACTGGTTCCAGCAGCGGAGGAACTCGTCGCGGTCGGCCGGATGGAGCAGATCTTTCCATGGGTCGATCGGAAGATATTGCCCGATCTCGGCTCCAGCCCCCCAGCCGGCGTAGACGCTCCACTCGTGGTTGACGTACTCGAATTTCCCGGTTGCGTCGCCAGCCCAAATCAGTTGCGGCAGAGCGCCGGCGAGGTTGCGAAAGCGTTCTTCGCTCTCCTTGAGGGCATCTTCAAACCTTTTGCGCTCAGTAATATCCGAACAATAACCGGCCCAGAATTCACGCCGGCCGTCCTGAAAACTGGTCAAATCGATGAGGCACGGAAAAACGCTTCCGTCGCGGCGTAAATGCTGCTGCTCAAACATATGACGGCCATTTTCGCTTGCCGTCCGCAAACTCGCGGTCAGATCGCTGCGCAAATTTCCCGGCAGGAGAGCCGAGTATTCGTTTCCTAGCAATTCGGTAACCGAATACCCGTGCATGGAAGCGAAGGTCGCGTTCACGTCGACCACGGTCCCGTTTTTGGGATCGATCACAAACATACCGAAGCCCGCGCCGGAGAACATTTTCTTCCATCGCTCCAGTTCCATCTCGGCGATGCGCCGCGCGGTTACATCGCGGAAGACCAGGACTGAGCCGATGAGATTTCCGGCGGCGTCGCGCATGGCCGCGCTGCCCACTTCGATCGGCACTTCCGCATCGTCGCGCGAAACCAGCAGGCTGTTGGTTCCGGTCCCGGCCTCCAGCCGCAGCGCCTGCAGCGGACTCCGGATGTCGCGGCGCGTCGGCTCGTCCCGCAGATGGAAGACGCGGTCGAGCGGCTTGCCTTCGGACTCACCGGCTGCCCAACCGGTCAGGCGCTCGGCAAGCCGGTTGACGAAACGGATCTTGCCGCGGGCATCGGTGACGACGACGGCATCGCCGATGCTGGAAAGCGTGGTTTCCAGCAACTGACGGGATTCTTCCACGTCATGGGCGAACCGCTCGCGTTCGAGCACCACGGCATCCACGGCCGTACCCAGGCGGAAGAGCAGAAAGACAAGGCCGACACAGCCCACCAGAACGATGATTCGCGAGTGATTGGCGCTGGTTTGCAGATTCCTGCTGGTTTCATAGAGCCAGGCCTGTTCGCGGGCGACCATCACGTCGCCGTCGGAGCGCACCTCGTCCATGGTGAGACGGCCCATTCCGCCGCGCATGGTGGCCATGGCGGCTTCGTCGCCCTGCTGGTCCCGGACCTGGATGGTGCTTTTCAGTTCCGCCAGTTTGTCCGCGATCAGGGATCTTATGTTCTCGACCTGTTTGGCTTCGCGTGGAACGTTGACGGCGGTTGCCGAGAGAGCGTTCAATTCTTTGGGAATCTGTGCCAAAGCCTTCTCATAAGGATTCAGATATTTGCGGTCGCCGGTCAGGAGATAGCCGCGCTCGCCGGTCTCCGCGTCCGTCACCAATGACAGAAGATCGTTGGTCTCGCGAATGAACTGCCGCGCCTGGTCGCTTTGTTCTGTGGCCGTTTGGTAATCGCGCCAATCGACGTAGAATAAGACGACAATGACAAGGACAATGCCAATGGCCAGAAACCGCCACGGCCGGTCGACCCTGCGCTGTAACCGAAGCGCCACTAACTTTATTTTAAATCCGTCGGTTTCTATGGGTGTCAATGCCGCAAGAGGGTGAGTGGGCTGAGTTTCTGGACCGGCTGATTCACGATCTGCGGGAGCCTTTGCGCTCGGTCCATGCATTTTCCGAGTTGCTGCGCGAGACGACGGCCGAGAAGCTGGGGCCGGAGGGCGATCTCGAGGTCGGCGAGATCCTTTCGGCCGCGACGCGCATGCGCGCGCTGGCCGACAGCCTGTCGGGTTACGCATTGGCGCTGCGCGAGGCGGATGCGCCCGCGGCGCAGCAGGCTTCGTTACAACTGGCTTTCGAACTGGCGGCCGACGCGCTGAACAGGCAGATTCCGGCATCGGGCGCCAGCGTGACCGCGCAGGGATTGCCGCGAGTCGGATTGAGCCTCGAAAGAGCGACGCAGCTGCTGGAGAATCTCATCGGCAATTCGCTCAAGTTTCGCGGGGAGGATCCTCCGATTGTTCGCGTCACGGCGGCGCCCGACGGCGAAGGCTGGAACATCGCGGTGGAAGACAACGGCATCGGCATCGATGCCGAGGAACTGGAGAGGGTTTTCCTGCCGTTCGAGCGCGTTCATGGCAGAGAGTATCCCGGCCCGGGTCTGGGTTTGGCGGTGTGCCGCAGGATCGTCGAGGCGCATGGAGGGTGGATCCGTATGAGTCCGCGGGCGGGCGGGGGTTCGGTGTGCAGGTTTTGGCTTCCGGCGGCGTAGTCTCGCCGATGGACACGTTCGCCGATGTTGTCGTCGTCGTGCATTTGGGGTACTTCGGGTCCATCGTCGGAGGATTCCTCGGCATTGTGATTGGGGCATCCGTGTTTCAGGATCGTGCGTTTCCTGTCAGTGATGACATTCCGGCCGAAGACGTATTTCATTTCCCCTGTCCGTTGAACACTCTTGAGGAAGCCCTGCGATCCTCATCGAGCAACGTGACTCCAACATCTGGAATCGGATATGTCTTCATTGGTTCTGGAAATGTGGCCCCGCCAGCTTCGGGAACTCCGAGCGCGTGTCCTTATTCCAAACCATTCCAAACCGTCCAGTTCCCATTCATAAACACTTCTTGAGTGCATCCAATCAGTGCAAGCCGCGTGGCCTTTGAGGGCGGGAGTCCGGTAACGTGTACGAAGGATCGTAGCACCTGCCCTGCTGTTTCAAAGACCCGCCACACGCCACCCTTGTGGACGTAGTTTCGCGGACATACTACGGCTGCCAGTTCGGCCTGTCCGGCATCCAGGAACAGCAGCATCTTCACGATGTCCCTGAGTATCTTTTCTTCGTTTGTCTTCTCGATTTCTATAACCATCATCGGCCCGTGGGCCAGACGAAGGAAGGCATCCGCATTCCGACCCACGGCGCGAGCAAGTTCGCGCGGCGCACGGGTTCCGAGACGCACTCACGGCTGCTCGCACGCAATTGCGCAACGAGACGTTCATCGAAGGTCAGGTTCACCTGATAACCGTTCTTTGGACTCGAAATGAATCCGTCGTAGCACAGACCCTCAACCACTCGCGCCACATCGGCGAAGGCTTCCGCGCTTTCGGTAGACCCGTGCGGGAACCTTTCAACGCACGCGTCCACAGAGCGGAAGCGCGCGACAAATCGGTTGTTGTCCCAGTGGGGTTCTGGGGTCAGTGTATCGTGGCAAAACTCACAGCTTCCGTAGCCTGCCCCTCGCCTCTGGGAATGTGCGTCCTGATACGATCATGGGAAACTGTGCGGTATCGCCGAAATGCTAGGTTTTCCGCTTTGTGTCTCGCTTCTCTGTCTCTCCTGACGGGTGCCTGCCAGCGTGAAGTTTCGGGGAAGTACATGGCGAAATTCACCAATGGCTTGTACTGGCTGCAACTGGTCCGAACCCCAGACAATCACCTGACCGGGCAACTGGAGTCCTCCATTCTAGGGCAGGATGGAAAGATTGAGCGAGAGACCGTATCAGTCACCGGTGCGGTGAATGGAGGCAACGTCACCATCTCCGCAAGCATGTTCGGTCTTTCGGTTGTTACGCTGTCGGGATCACTGGACGGGAACAAGCTGACCCTGACAGGCGGGCAGCCAAGTCCGATGGTGCTGGTGCGCGCCGATATTAGCGATTATCAGAAGCAGGCGAATGCGCTCAACGCTCAGTCCCAGGGGATTCTTGCCGCGAACGCTGCTGCCCGCACCCGGCAGCGAACCGCACAGACGCAGCAGAATTTTGTTTCCGAGATTGGGCGGCTTGTGGCCCGAATGCACCAGCTTGATTCTGAGGCGGATGTGCATCTGGGCCGGTTCCCAGGGGCCGGAGACCGGTATCGCGCTATCACGACGAAGATGGGCGAATACCTAAACAAGGAACGCCAGTTGGCCGGAAGACCTGATGCCGGAGTGGCGCGGGGTCAGATCGTTGTCGCAATGAATCAGGCATCGATTGCAACGGATCAACTGCACAACTCCGCCACGTCCCTGGAATCATCGGTTCAGGCTAACGTCCAGCCCGTTGCTAGTGTAGTGTCCAACAAATAACTGGACTATTTATAAGAGCTTGCCGTATACTCTGAGTGTGTCCCGCAATGCTGTTTCATTGAAGTTGCGAGAGTCCGACAGGCTGAAATTGAACCAGTGGGCGGGGGCATTCGGGACTCCGCAACAGGTTGCTCTGCGATGCCGCATCATTTTGGCCGCAGGCGAAGGGGAG
>JASHSD010000432.1 GCA_030036985.1 Bryobacteraceae bacterium | reverse complement strand
TTCGGCGCGGCGCCTTCCATTCCGTGGAGGAACTCGAACGCGCCATCTACGCGTGGCTCGCAAGCTGGAACGAAACGCCCAAGGCCTTTATCTGGAAAGCATCCGCCGACGTTATTCTCGACAAAGTTCGCCGTTGTAAAGAATTAGCCGGGACGGCACACTAGCGACAGTCCTCTGAATCCGGGTTTTAACACACTCGGTCAGGCCGACGAGGGCGTCGGCGGCGGGCCTGGCCCCACCCCACAAAACCTTGCAGATGGTTCTGTGCGTAGCGGTACAATTATTGATTCCTCCTTTATGCAGCCTTCCCATCGGGCCGCGATTGCCGATCTATTGTTGCTTACCACGACCGGCACCGGTATCGCCTCCGCTCAGGTCAATGTCGCGGGCGAATGGACGATGACTCTGAACGAAGACGAGACGGAACGCCCCCCTGGTGGCGATTATCTCGGTCTTCCGCTGACCTCGGCAGCGCGGCTGCACGCCGAAAGCCGCGACGCTTCCATCCTCACTCTGACCTGGACTACGGTGATTCACGATCCGCCTTGCCTGGCGGAGACGTTCATCCGCACTCGCGATTTTCTGTTGAGCATCGGCCTGCAGATGGGGATCAATACCTTTCTGTCGGAGTTTCTGGCGAAATACCTGTAATATTGCGAAAATGACGATCATTATTCGCAATCGAGTTCAGGACATGGTCGATAAGGGCATGACGCCCGCACAGGTGAAGGCGCCGAGGTCAACGCTCGATTACGGTCCGCTCTATGGGGCCGATGCGAGTGCAACTCGGTCATACTCCCTGACAACCAATAAGTTCGTGGAAGCCGTCTACAAGGGTCTGAAGAAGCAGGACCGGGAATTGAGATTGGATAAAGGGTTCGAGCCATTGCCTGCGGCGGTGGTTCTGTTGGGGATTTCGGGCCTTGTGTGGGCACAACCCGGCGGTCCGGCTCCCGGACCTTTGCCCTCGGGGCACGCCTCGGCGCCGGAAGTTGTAACCGGTTACCGGGCTTCTCTCGTCACGGAGGATTGGCGATATCGCATGGCGACTCCCGTAAAGGGAGGATTAGACGGCGTTCCGCTCAATGCGGAAGGCGTCAAGGCCGCCTATGCATGGGATCCGGCGAAGGATGAGCCTTCCGGCAATCAATGTAAGGCTTACGGGGCGGCGGCCATTACGCGCGTTCCTGGACGCCTGCATATCGCCTGGCAGAACGATAAGACGTTGAAGGTGGAAGCGGACGCGGGCACACAGACTCGCCTGTTTCAATTCGAGGGCAATCAGACACAGACGACAACGGTAAGACCCGTTGATTCGCCTTGGCAGGGCTATTCGGTCGCGATCCGGAAACGCGTTTCTTTTGTGCAAACCAGGCGGGTAGTGGTTTCGGTCCGCCCGCGCCCGGATCGAGAAGGATCGTTAAAAGTTATCGCGACTCGAATGCGCTCTGGCTATCTGCGCAAAAACGGCATACTCTACAGTGCAGAAGCTGTCGTAACCGAGTATTATGACGCGATCAGGGAACGTGACGGGAAACAGTACCTGGTCGTCAAGATAATTGTGGACGATCCACAATTCTTAATGCAGGAATTCCTCACCGGTACGCACTTTAAACAGGAGACGGAGGTTCAAAATGGCAGCCGACTGCCTGCGCCGTACAGTGATAAAATCCGGTTCCGCGACTTGCGGGAAAGCCGTGGTAACGAAATTGCTCCCCGGAGGGAGCAACAATTCGGAAGCTCACAACTTTCGTACAAGGGTACGTGTTCCAATGTCGTCCTGATTGGGGTTTTGCCTTGGCCGATCAACACAAACCGGAACGTCTGAAGATCCTCATGATCGACGACGATCCCGTGGATCGCGAGATTTTCCGGCAGGCGCTGGAGGCTGCTCAGCCAGGCGGCTTCTTATACGCCGAGGCCTCTTTGGGGCGCGAGGGTCTCTCATGTCTGGAGGCATTCCAGCCCGATTGCGTTCTGCTCGATCTGAACCTCCCGGATCTTGACGGTCTGCAGATGATGCGATACCTGCACGACCGCCGCGACGCGCTGCCCTGCGCGGTGGTGATGCTGACCGGAACCGGCAACGAGCAGATTGCGGTGGACGCGATGAAGATGGGCGTGATGGATTATCTGCCCAAGGGTCCCGAAAGCTCTCAGACCTTGCCGCGAGCTGTCGCAGGCGCGGTGCAGCGTTTCCGTCTGCAGCAACAGATTGAGGAGCAGCGCCGGGCGCTCGAGCAGCGGAATCGGGACCTGGAGGCGATTCGGGCCGAATTGTTCGAGGAGAAGGAGCGTTACCGGACGCTGACGGAATCGATCCCCCAACTTGTCTGGACGGCCGACTCCGACGGCCATCTGCATTACGCCAACAAGCGGCTGTGGGAATTCAGCGGGCGGGATCCCGATGCCGAGGGCGGCGGAACGTGGTTGCTGAAGAGTCTGGTGCATCCGGAGGATCGTGCGGAGTTGCGCGAGCAGTGGGCCGAAGCCGTTCGTTCGGGACGGCCGTTCGAGATGGAACTCAGGCTTCTGCGATCGCGGGATCACACGTGGCGGCGGCATCTGATGAGGGCGGCGCCTATGCGGGCGGGCGAAGAAGGCGTCCGCTGGTTCGGAACGTTCACGGATATTGAAGATCAGCGGCGCGCCGAAGCGGCGCTGCGGCAGCGGCAGAAGCTGGAGAGTATCGGACTCCTGGCGGGCGGCATCGCGCACGACTTCAATAACCTCCTGGTGGGGATTATGGGCGGCGCCAGCTTCGCGCTGGATTCGCTGGAACCCGATCACCCGGTGCGGCCGGTGCTGGAAATCGTTTCCCGATCCAGCGAGAGAGCGGCGCACCTGACGCGACAGCTGCTGGCTTATTCGGGCAAAGGGCAGGCTTTTCCGGAATCGGTGGACCTTTCGCGCGTGGCGCGGCAGACCTGCGACCGACTGCGGAACTCGATGCCGCCCGGGGTCACGCTGATTGTCGACATCGATAAGACGATTCCGCCGCTCGAGGCGGATGCGGGCCAGATGGAGCAGTTGGTTGCCAATCTGGTGATGAACGCGGCGGAAGCTATCGGCGGAACGAGCATTGTTCGGGTCCGAACCTCGGTCGAACGGGTGCAGGCCGGGAACAGCGGCACCAATATACCGGGCGATCCGCTTTCCTCGGGGCAGTATGCGGTACTCGAGATTTCCGATTCGGGCTGTGGCATGGACGACGACACGGTCAGACAGATCTTCGATCCGTTCTTCACCACGAAGTTCACCGGCCGCGGCTTGGGACTGGCGGCGGTGCAGGGCATTGTACGCACGCTGTCGGGAGGGATTCAAGTCGAGAGCGAGCCTGGGAAGGGAAGCACGTTCCGGGTGCTGCTTCCGCTGAATGCGACCGCGGGCGAGAAGGGTGTAATTCTGATGATCGGGGCCGATCCGAGGTTCGGCGCGCCGGCGGCGAATGCGCTGAAGCGGTCGGGTTACGAAGTCCTGGTCGCGGCCGCCGGAAACGAGGGCGTGGAGACGCTGGCTTCACGCCGCGAGATCGATCTGGTGTTGCTCGATGCCGACCGCTCGGGTTGGCAGGAGACATTCACGCAAGTGCGGGGATTGTCTTCGCGGGCGCCGGTGGCGATTCTGACGGGCAGTCCCGAAGAACTGGCGCGCGGGTTCAACGGTCCGGGGACGAACGATCCGGGGATGGTGGAGATCATTCGCAAGACAGCCGACCCGGCGTCGATGGAAGAGTCCATCGGCAGGGTTCTCGGAGCGGCCGCGGGTGTCACGGCCGCGGGCTGCGTGGAGAGCGGGAATGGCTCCGCAGCCTGAGGCGCCTTCGCGCGAAGAGAGGCGGACGCGGGCGCTGGCGGGAAGACTCGCCGAGTTCTCCGCGCGCGCGGGACACGATCTGCTGGGTCCGATCAATCAGGCCAGTTCGCTGGTGGCGTTGTTCATCCACCGGCAGAAGAGCCGGCCCGACGGGACTGCGGACGCGGCGGAAGCCAATACACTGCTGGGATTCCTCGAGAGCTCGGCGGCCAGGATGCAGGATGTCCTTGCGGGAGTGAAGCCGTTCCTCAAAGTGGCCGCGGCCGAGCCGGGGCTGGAACCGGTGAATCTGAATAACGCTCTGAGCGCGGCCATGCTGAAACTGGATGATGCGATCCGACAGAGCGGAACGGAGGTCGTGCGCGAAGGCGAGCTTCCCGCAGTCAGCGCCAACGGCGCGCAGATGACTACGCTGTTCGAGATTCTGATCGGTAACGCCATCAAGTTTCGCGCGACGGGCGAAACTCCGCGCGTTCGCATCCTGGCCAACCGATCCGGCGAAGATTGGAATGTCGCGGTTGTGGATAACGGAATCGGCATCGACGCCGAATATCGCGACGCGGTTTTTCTGCCTTTTCGGCGGCTTTATGGAAAGGAATATCCGGGGGTCGGGATGGGGTTGAGCACCGCGAAGCTGATCGTGGAGCTGCTGGGCGGCGAGATCCGGATTCAGCCGGCTGCGGATTTCGGCGGAATGCGCGGGACCGCCGTTGTGTTTTCGATTCCGGGGTAGAAAATCCGCCCAGGCCGATTGCCAATCGGCCGCAGATTGAAAATCGCCTTACGCCGCGCCGCACAGCAGCAGGGGACACGCGACTTCAGTCGCGTTTTTACGTGTGGCGCCCAAAAACGCGACTGAAGTCGCGTGTCCAGTGATTTCAACAGATTATATTATGTGTTACCGGCTTTGGATGCGCCGGCGTCCGCGCCGACCACGGCCTCTTCGACGAAATCCCGCACCACCTGTTTGACGGCGTCCTGCACGGCGTTCTTTACGGTAGCCTCGATTTCCGCTTCGTCCAGCCTGACCTCCGGAATGGCTGCCAATTCGCGCACGGTATTTTCGACCACCGGGGTTACCGGACTCAACTCCTTTACTACGGCTTTCGCTACTTTCCGCGCGACTTTCGAAGCCGAGGCCGATTCCTTCAGAGCGATTTCCTGAGGCGTCATCTCGCGTGCGGCGGCCGCGCCGAGGCCTTCCCAATCCTCGCGGAATGTCTTCACCAGACGCGCGACGGTTTTCGGGTCGCGGAAGATGATGCCAATTTCGCGCCGGGAATCCAGCTCCAGACCGCGCAGACTCTGGCTGCCGACAAATGCCCACGACCCGTCGCGAAGAATGGACCGGGTGTGCAGCCGGATGAGCAGGCTCTTCGGCTCGGGCAGTACGTTGCTGCCGCCGACGATTTTGCCGATGACGTTGACGTTCACGCCAGCTTTGGCGCGGCTTTCCAGAAGGCGGATCATGGCGGGATCGCCAATCTCCGGATCGTAGATCAACAGTTCCCTGCGCGCGCCCCTGATGAAGGTTGAAAGCTGTTTGCGCGCGTTCACGGGGCTGACGACAAAAGTGTCGCTGCCAGCCACGTAGGAATGCCGCAGGGTATCGGCTTGGAAGAGTTTTACCGCTTCGGCCACATGTTTCTTGTTGGTGGTGACGATCCCGAAGGTTCGGCTCCGCTCCGTATCGAGATAGGTGAAGTTGAAGGCCAGCACGTACAACTCGCGGCGATCGATAATCATCATCTTCCCGTGGTAGCGTACGAGGTCGTTATCGGTGCGTGCCACCGTGACTCCCGCGCCGAGCAGGCGCAGTTCCAGCTCGCGCAGGTTTTTCTCGCCTCCCCGATTGGTGTACGCGATCAGAGCATGAACGTGGACGCCGCGGGCTACGGCATCGGCCAGCGCTTTCTCCAGTTCGCGCCGGTTGAGGCGAAAGATCACAATTTCGACGCTCTTCTTCGCTCGTTCGATTCCTTTCAGCAGATGAGCGATGCCGTCCCCCGGCTCTACAATGCATTTCACGATCGGACTCCGCAATTTGTATCCTGTCGTATACCCTGGAAATTGTGTCCCTTGGACCGTCTTACCCGCTAAGCAGTATGCAATTTGGCATCCGCATTGCATCTCCCTATGGCAATGAACGCTCTTTCCGGACATTTGTTCGCGCTGACACTAACGATAGCGGTAATCGCGCCTGTCATGCCTCTCGGGGGCGCCCCGAAAACAGCCGAGAAGCCGGCGGAAGGCCTCCCCGTTCTGTGGCGCGATCCGGTGGGCATTGCCTCGCGCAATCTCATCTGGGGGCCGGGCGGCGAGAAGGACCAGCCGCAGGGTCCTTTTCTGTTCATCAAGGAAGACCTGCACGGCACGAATCCGAAGTTCGTGATCCGGGATTCGGCCGGCGTGAAGTGGAAGCTGAAAGTTGGCGTGGAAGCGCAGCCGGAGACGGCCGCGTCGCGCATCGTCTGGGCCGCGGGATATTTCGCGGATGAGGATTATTTCGTACCCGACCTGATCATTGAGAACGTTCCGCCGAACCTGAAGAGAGGCGGGAAATACGTGGCCGCGAACGGTTACACGCGCAACGCGCGGCTCAAGAGATACGTTGAGGGCGAAGAGAAGGCCGGAACCTGGAAGTGGAAAGAGAATCCCTTCTATGGCACGCGCGAGTTCAACGGCCTGCGCGTCATGATGGATCTGATCAATAACTGGGACCTGAAGGACGCCAACAACAGGATCTTCAAAAAGGACGGCGAGCGAATCTATCTCGTCAGCGACTTGGGCGCATCGTTCGCCACCACCGGCTTCGGCATGACGCACAAGGAATCGAAGGGCAATCTGAAGGCGTACACGGATTCGAAGTTCATCGAGAAGGTGGCGCCGCCCGTGGTGGATTTCTTCGGGCCGGGTCCGCCGGCGGTGAATCACGTGTTCGATCTGGGAAATTATGCGGCGCGCTTCGATATGGAATGGATCGGGAAGGACATCCCGATAGCGGATGCGCGATGGCTCGGGCAGATACTGGCGCGTTTGTCGCCGCAACAGATTCAGTCGGCATTCGGCGCGGCGGGATATTCGCCGCAAGAAATGGCCGATTTCGCCGCGGTGGTGGAGAGCCGAATCGCGGAACTGGAGAAGCTGTAAGCCGGCAGACTGAAGTCCGGGAGCCACAGGCTGAAGCCTGTATTACGTCTGTGCTAGGTGAAGAGGTCTTTGACCTTTTCGAAAAGACCCTTTTCGTGTGGTTCGTTATTCGCCGGAAGCGTGTCCGCCAGTTGCTCGAACAGCTTTCGCTGCTCGCGGGTCAGCTTCGACGGGATTCTTACGTCTATGTGAACCACCAGATCGCCGCGGCCGCGTCCCTGGACCTCCGGCACTCCCCTGCCCTTGAGGCGCAGTTCGGCGCCGCTCTGCGTTGCCTCGGGAACCGTCAGTTCCGCCGGGCCTTCGAGCGTGGGCACGCGGATTTGATCGCCCAATACGGCCTGCGCCACGGTGATCGGAACGGTGCAATGCAGATCGTTGTTGTGCCGCTCGAAGATCGGATGTTCTTTGACACTGAAGAAGATGTAAAGGTCGCCGTTCGGACCGCCGTTGGCGCCGGGCTGTCCTTCGCCCTGCACGCGTAAACGGTTGCCGTCGGCGATGCCGGCGGGGACGGTGACGCGCAGGCGCTTCTGCACCTGCTTGTACCCTTCACCCCGGCACTCGCGGCAAACCTGCTTGACGATCTGACCGGCGCCGCCGCAGCTCGAACAGGTGCGGCGGACGGAAAGAAATCCCTGGGAGAAAATCTGCTCACCGCGGCCTTTGCAGGCAGGGCAGGTGATGGAACCGCTGCCCGGCTCCGCGCCTTTTCCGCTGCAGCGGGAGCAGGCCTCGAGCTTCGGCACCTGGATCTCGACGGCTTTGCCGAAGGCTGCTTCCTCGAAGCTCAGCGTCAGGTCGTAGCGAAGGTCGTCGCCTTTGGCCGGCCGCGCGCGGCCACCGCGCTGCTGGCCGAAAATGTCGCCGCCGAAACCGAAGACCTGGCTCAGGATGTCGCCCAGATCCACGGCGGATCCGTCGAAACCGCCGCCACTCATGCCGGAAACGCCCTGATGGCCGTAAGCGTCGTACGCGGCGCGCTTCTGCGCGTCGGAAAGCACGCTGTAAGCCTCAGCGGCTTCCTTGAACTTGTCCTCGGCCGTGTGATCGCCCGGATTGCGGTCCGGATGGAACTGCAGGGCCAGCTTGCGGTAGGCGGATTTCAGTTCCTGTTCACCCGCGCCGCGGTCAACGCCCAGCACTTCGTAATAATCGCGTTTTGTCACTGGCATGCTTACTCAATATGACGATTTGACCCGGGATCGGGGATTCAGGAATGGACCGCAACCTTCACCATGGAAGGCCGCAGCAGCTTCCCTTTGAAATTGTAGCCGCGCTGAAATTCGCCCAGGACCGTGCCGTCTTTGGCGTCTTTGGTTTCCACGCGCTCGACGGCCTGATGAAGATGCGGGTCGAACGTTTTGCCCGCGGTTTCAATCGGCTCCAGCCCGGCCTTCTTCAGCGCTTCGTACATGCGGGTGTAAATCATTTCGACGCCTTTGGTATATTCGGGATTTCCACCCTCAACCTTTAGCGCACGGTCGAAATCGTCAAGGATCGGCAGCATCTCCCGCACCATCTCCATTCCGGCGAACTGGAGATATTCGGACCGTTCCCTTTCGGTCCGCTTGCGGAAATTATCGAATTCCGCCTGGCGGCGCAGGAGCAGCTCACGGGCTTCGTCGCGCTCCGCTTTGAGGCCGTCGCGCTCGATGCGCAACTGATCCAGCAGCTCGTCGGGCGCCGGGTTTTCCGGTGTCGCGCCGTCCATGGTTGTTTCGTTGTTTTCCTGGGTCACGCCAATTTCAGATTAGCATCGCGAAACCGCTTGCTCACGCGCGCGGCTCGGTAAAATTGCCGAACCGCGGCTTGTAAAATTACCTAACCGGCCGGTAAATTGCTTGGCCGCGGCTCGGCGGATTCTCAGAGGATTTCGAAGGTCCGGCCGATCTGCAGAACCGTTGAGATCACCTTCTCGTACTGCATGCGCATGGGTCCGAGGACGGCGATGCGGGTCCGCAGTCCCGAGGGTGAATCAACCGTGATGCCGATCAGCGTGAGATCGCTCATGGCCGGATGTGCGTCCTCCAGCCCGACGTGAACGCCGACCCGGCCCTGCGACGTTTCGAGAAAACGATCCAGCAGCGCCACGACGTGCTTCTTTTCTTCCAGCGCGCGGAACAGTTCGCGCATTTTTTCGCGGGTGAGGTGCAGATCGAGTCCGACGAGATAAGACGCGCCATCCATGGCGAGGCGAGGATCCTGATCCGAGAGCAGCAGGCCTTTTTGGCAGAGCAGGGTCAGCTGTCGGAGGACCTCGTCATACATCGCGCGCTCTTCTTCGATGCGGCGCAGCAGTTCCGCCCGGGCTTTTTCGAGGGTCCAGCCGGCGAAGTTGGAATTGACGTAGTTACGCAGCCGGACGAGTTCGTCCTGGCTCATCGGCTTGTCCAGCGTGACGACGCGATTGCGCACCATGCGATCGCGCGTGGCCACGATAATCAAGACCCGGCAATCGGAAAGCGCGATCAGTTCGAGGTGCTCGAGCTCCTGGGCGTAAGCGGGAAGCGCCGCGGCAATGCCGACGTTCCGGGTGATCTCGGTCATCACGCGCGAGGCCATGGCAACCCGCTCTTCCAGACTCTCGGCCGACTGGATCCGATTGAAAATACGGTCGCGATCCGCAGGA
>JASHSD010000431.1 GCA_030036985.1 Bryobacteraceae bacterium | reverse complement strand
AGGGACCGGCCTGAAGCTGACGTACCGCTTGCCGTTGAGGGTGAATGTTATGGGTCCAGCGGATACAAACGGTCCGAGGTTGGTTTCCCGGAGCAGATTGCCGTCGCGGCGTACGCAAGGGGCCGTCTCGATTCAATGCTGGGCGGCAAGGTGGCTGGCCACTATTGCGTCCCCAGTAGCCTGCCCGTATGTCATTGAAAAAAATCAATAGTTCGTGCGAGAAAATTGTCCGAACAGAACCGCGTCTCAGAGAATATCAGAACGAGTGCTTTTATTGACAAATACGGAAGTCCGATGAATCTACACATACGTCTCAGTCTGCTGGTTGGCGTCCTCGGGTGCGGTCCGATTTTCGCTCAGGTGCCGGTATTGACCGGTCAGTACGACGTGAACCGGACCGGAGCGAATCTCAACGAAACCATCCTGATGCCGGCCAACGTGAATTCCAGTCAGTTCGGCCTGCTGAACACTTTACCCGTTGACGCAAATGTCTATGCCGAGCCTCTGTATGTCCCGGGCCTGACAGTGCAGGGCGCCGTCGTCAATGTGCTTTTTGTGGTGACGCTGAACGACTCGGTATATGCATTCAATGCCGACACCGGGGCGCTTCTCTGGCAAACATCCCTCGGAACGCCATGGGCCACCGATTTGGCGGGAATGCCGACATGCGGGATTCTGAGTACGCCGGTGATCGATCCCGGATCGTCACTGATGTATGTTGTGGCGGAGGACGACGAAAACAATACGCCCGTTTTCAGGCTGCACGCGATCAACATTACCACCGGGGTCGAACCTGTGCCGTCCGTGGTCATCCAGGGATCGGTGCCGGGAAACGGGGATAACTCGGCGAGAACCGCATGCCCGCCGAGCGGCACGGTGCAGCCGTGCATACCATTCGTGGCCGACGAACAGCGGCAGCGTCCGGCTCTGCTTGAAGCCAACGGGAACATCTACATAGGCTTTGGAGACTACAGCGCGGACTGGCGCGTGGTTCCTTATCATGGCTGGCTCTTCGCCTACAGCGCAACCACCCTGCAGCAAACAGCCATCTTCAACGACACTCCAACCACCAACGCTTCCCTGGGCCAGCCCCTTTGCGTCGCCGACCTGAATTACTGCGGACATGCCGGCGGCATCTGGATGTCCGGCCGCGGACCACTGGCCGACTCGAACGGTGTCTACCTCGTTACGGGCAACGGCGGATTCGGCTCGGGCAACTGGGGTGAATCCGTTCTGAGACTCAACGCCGCGGCGCAGGTTCAGGATTATTTCACGCCTTCGAATTACCAGCTTCTGAACTCACAGGATTGGGACCTCGGCGACGGCGGGGCCATCCTGCTGCCGAATACCAACCTGATTGTTTCGGCGGGCAAAGATGGCATGGTTTATGTTCTGAACCGCGCCAATCTGGGTCATATGGTGAACGGCGACACGCAGGTTATTGAATCTCTGCAGGCCGCTCCCCCATGCGGACTCGTGCAGATAGTGGCCAACGCCAACTGTTATGAGATCCACACTCCCGCCTACTGGGCGAATACCGCCGCCAATCCGGTCTACTATATCTGGGCCTGGGGCGACATCCTGCGCGCCTTCGATCTGGTCGGGAATTATCTGGTTCCGGACGGCAATCCCGCCAATACCATCGCAGCCTCGGGTTTTCCCGGCGCCGGGCTCAGCATTTCCGCCAACGGCAACACCAATGGAATACTTTGGGCGATTGTTCCGCAATCCACCGGAGCCGGCTCGTTGTATGCGATCAACGCGTCCAACGTCACCCAGACGCTCTGGTGGAGCGCCAACATTCCCGCGGATGGGACGTGGGCCACCACCGTCTTCACGCAGGCGGTGGTGGACAACGGCAAGGTCTATGTTCCGACGTCCAGCAATCAGGTCCGCGTTTACGGATTGTGCTCGCAGGCGACGCCTTGCTACCCAGGATCGCCGAATCCGTTGCCGTGATTGCCGCTGTTCGGAGCACTGCCGTAGGGGGCTGGAATGAAAGTCCCGGCCCCCGAGGGGCGGCCCGAAGCAGCCAAACAATCCCCCGTTTACGTTCACGCCGGACGGGCAACGCACTTCTGCCCGCCCGGCCTATCTCAAGGCAAACTTTGGCAACGGAGTGGCGTTTGGGCCTGACCCGACGATCACGGCAAAGCAAAAAGCCGGCACGCACCGAGAAGTTCAATCGATGATACGGGGCGAGCGAACCCGCGCGCTGTGGAATTTGAAGGTTCAAACATGACCGATGATCTGCCCATCCCGCTGCGCATGATCAGAACCAACCAAATACACCGGTCAAAACCGATACGGCTTTGAGCAGCGCAAGTGAGAGTTAGCCGAAGTTGGTCACGAATGGGGTTAAAATTTGGCTAACCCTTTCAGAATCAGTTCAGGCGATCGCCGAGTCTGCACTACATTCGCGATTGAACTGGAAGTGTTCAGGCAGGGTGATGCCGAGTTGGTGGAGGAGAGATTTCTGTTCCGGCGTCGGCTCGGTGATCCGGCGCAGACGGATCTCACGACCATCG
>JASHSD010000031.1 GCA_030036985.1 Bryobacteraceae bacterium | reverse complement strand
GCCTCGGCTGCCAGCAGCCGTCCTTCGTGTTTGCCGATCATGACCGGGTCAACTACCAGAGGACAGTTAAAATTTCGCGCAGCCACGGCCTCGATCACGGCGGCCGTTCCCAGTGCGCCGGTCTTTATTGCCTGAGGCGGAATATCTTCCAGGACGGCATCAATCTGCCCGCCTACGAGACCGGGATCGAGGGTTTGAACGGCGGATATTCTGGTCGAGTTCTGGACGGTGATCAACGTGATCGCGGCCGTGCCGTAGACGCGAAGCTGGTGGAAGGTCTTGAGGTCGGCCTGAATGCCGGCGCCGCCGCTGGGATCGGAGCCGGCAATGGTGAGCGCGACCGGAACCATTCAGGGGCGCACCGTGTACTGCGCCTGAAACGGCCCGATGTCAGGGTAATAAAGCTGCGCCCGCACCAACTCGGCCAACTGCCGAATATGACCGAGGTCGTGCAGCGCCCATTCGGCCAGCAGATTGGTCATGGTGAACTCACCCAGTTCCGGATGCACGCCCGTGCGCGCGAAGCCTGCCGGTTCGATGTCCCCCAGAAACTCGACGTTATCGTCTCGCTGTTCCTCCCAATGCGCCAGCGACTCCTCGGCGTCGCGGCCGGAATAAGCCCCTTTCACGTAATAGGCGTTCTGATCGTAAGTTTCGATCTGCGGGTTTTCGGCGCCGAGAATCCGGTCGGCGTTCAGCCGGAAATAATGTCCCTCGACGTGAGACAGATGTTCCAGCAGTTCGGCGATGGAAAAGCGGTCGGGCGCCGGTTTCCAGTGAGCCTGCTCGTCGCTGACGCCGGCTAACAGCGCGCGGAAGATATCCGGAGTGGCGGCGAGATGGTCGATGGCGGACATGTCCGAATACTAACCCACCGTGCTCATGACGATCTCGCGCGAATCGTCCGGCAACGCGCGCAGCAGGATCTCCGTCCGGCGCGGCG
The DNA here is from genome assembly GCA_030036985.1 of Bryobacteraceae bacterium. Classification (GTDB taxonomy): domain Bacteria; phylum Acidobacteriota; class Terriglobia; order Bryobacterales; family Bryobacteraceae; genus BOG-234. The sequence goes on along the minus strand of JASHSD010000031.1, from coordinate 9,441 downwards.
GCAGCAGGGCGGGGAAGCGCTCGGCCCACTCGAGCAGCACCACCGATCCGCTCGCGAACAAGTCGTCCAGCCCCAAGTTCTCCACCTGACGCGCCTCGTCCAGCCGATACAAATCGATGTGATAGACGTCGCCGTGTTGATGAACCAGCGTGAACGTGGGGCTTGACACCTCGTCGGCCGACCCGGCTTTCAGCCCTTCCACAATCCCCTTCGCCAGCGTCGTCTTGCCCGCTCCCAGGTTGCCGATCAGCAGGACCGCGCCTGGCGCCAAATCCGGCGCGATTTCGCGCCCCAGAGCGACGGTCTCTTCCTCAGACCGCGTGTGAAACGTTCGTGATGGCACGAATGCCCTCGGCGAGGCAATCCAGAAGGTCGGTCGCGATGACGGTCTGCTCGGTGAGTCGCCGCGCCGCGATCTCTCCCGCGAGACCATGCAGATAAACCGCGCCCGCAACGGCGCGGTCAGAATCCTTCGTGAATTGTCCAAGCAGACCACTGATCATTCCCGTCAGAATATCGCCCGTTCCGCCGGTCGCCATGGAAGGCGACCCGGTGGGATTGATCCACACGTGGCCATCCGGAAAGCCGATCAGCGAGCGTTCGCCCTTCAGCACCACGACCACGTTGCGGCTCGCCGCAAACGAACGCGCGGCGGGAATTCTCTCGGACTGAATCTCGGGAATGCCGCGTCCGGTCAGCCGGCTCATCTCGCCCGGATGCGGCGTCAGCACGCGCAACCGGCCCTCGGCTCCGGACCACTCGCCCGCCGCCAGGCAATTCAGCGCGTCGGCGTCGATCACCATCGGCTCGGGGAGCTCGTTGAACAGCCGCATCACCGTGGCGCGGGTTTCATCGTCGGTCCCGATGCCCGGCCCGACCGCCACCAGCGTCCGCTTGCCCGCGAGTTCCGCGATGCGATCGAACGCCGCGCGCGAGATCTCGCCGGACGGCGTCTCAGGCAGTGGTTCGGTCATCAGTTCCGCGGTATGCGAAGAGACGGCGGACAGGGCCGACTCCGGACACGCCACTGTTACCAGACCCGCGCCCGCGCGCAAAGCCGAGAGCCCCGCCATCGCCGCCGCGCCGGGTTTATTGCGCGATCCCGCGACCACCAGCACATGCCCGAACTTGCCCTTATTCGAATCCCGCGGACGCGGCGCGAACAGAGGCGCAATGCTTTCGGGCGTAATCAGCGCCAGCTGAATGCGGTCGTCGTCTTCGTACAGAGATGCGGGCGAACCGATCGGCGCAATGGTCAACTCGCCCATCAGGTCGCAGGCCGGCTGCATGGCGTGACAGACCTTCGGCGCCGTGAACGTCACCGTCGCATCGGCACGCACGTATTCGCCCGGCGGCGTCCCGCTTTCGCCCGAAAGTCCCGATGGAATATCAACCGCAACCACTTTCGCGAACGGAAACGAGCTGTTGATTTCGAGGATCGCGTCCAGCGCCGGACCTTTTGCAGGGCCTGACAAGCCAGTGCCGAGAACCGCGTCGATCACCAGTGTCGCGGAGCGCATTTCCGGTCCGAAATCCCTGTATTCCTGCACGCCCGAAGCGCGCAGCATGGCCAGGTTCGCCGCCGCGTCGCCACGCAGTTCCTCCGGATCGCAGATCAGCACCACGCGCAGATCGCGCGGGTTGAAGCGCACGTGCAACTGGCGCGCGACGGCCAGACCGTCCCCGCCGTTATTGCCCTTTCCGCACACCACGACAATCCGCTGTTCGCTCAGGGGCCCGAAACGCGCGGCCAGGAACTCCACCACGCGGTGCGCGGCGTTCTCCATGAGGATGATGCCGGGGATGCCGGCTTCAATCGTGGCGCGATCGACGGCGCCCATCTCGGCGGGCGTCAGGACCTTCACGCCAGGCCTCGCGCGATCACCAGCGTCATATCGTCCGGCAGTTCCGGCGCGGTGCTCCACTGCCGCACCGCTTCCATGATCTTCGCCACAATCTCCTTCGGCTCGCGATTCTGATAAAGCAGGGCGGTTTCGGCCAGGCGCTCGGAGCCGAACTCTTCCCCGTACGCGTTTTCGGGTTCCGTGATGCCGTCGGTATAGGCGATCAGCAGATCATTCGAATGGATCTCAACGCTCTGCTCCTCGTACCGGATCGCCGGGAACGCGCCCACCACGGTGCCGGTCACCTCAAGCGGTTTCACTTCGCCTTTGCACAGCAGCAGAGGCTGTACATGTCCCGCGTTCGTGTATGTCAGAATGCGCGACTGTTCGTCATACGCGCCGAAGAAGAACGTCGCGTATTTCTCAGGCGCCGTGTTCGCAAAAAGCTGACGATTCAACTGCGCCACCAGGCTCGATGTCGAGAAGCGCGTTCCGCCATGACCGTTCCCCGCCGCGGCCGCGAGCGGCATGCCCGCGGCGAGTTGCGTGCGCACGATCGATTGAATCGCAGCCATCAGCAGCGCCGCCGAGATCCCCTTGCCCGCCACGTCTCCGATTGCCATTGCCAGATTGCCGTCCGGGAGGCGCAGGTAATCGTAGTAGTCGCCCGAAACCATGCGGGCGGGATGGCAGAGGCCCACCAGTTCGATCGTCCGCATCGCGGGCGGGGAGTGCGGGAAAAGCTGCGTCTGCACTTCGCAGGCGATCTCCACTTCCGATTCGAGGCGTTCCTTTTCCCGCGCGATCGAGACCAACTGCTCCAGCTGCGCTGTCATGTTGTTGAACGATCGCCCCAAATCGGCGAGTTGATCGTTCCCCTTTACTGGAATGCGCCCTGAGAAATCTCCCTTCGCGATCTGCAGCGTGCCTTCGTAGAGTCTGTGCACGGCGCCGGTGATGGAACGCGTCAGCGACAGCCCGATCACGATCGAACCCAGCCACACGCAGAGAAGCGTCGCCGCCAGAGCGCCAAACGCAAGCAGTGCCACCTGGCCGAATTCGATCCCATTGCTGAAGACCGCGCCCAGCACGGCCGAAGGCCGCGTTGTTATCTGCAGCAGCGCCGTCCTGCCGGCTTCGGGATTTGTCCAGTCGCGAAAAGGGATCGAATTCAGCCATGTGAACCGGAAATCGAGCCACGTCCACCCGTTGTAAGCCGGTGGGACCGTCCCGGCGCCGTTCACGGGAATCTCATCCTCGAAGGCAGCGAGATTCAACTTCCCGATCCCGAGTATGGTCTTCTCCAGAACGTCCGGAGTGATCGGAGCCAGCGCCATCACGGTTGTGCCGCCCGTTTTCACGACCGCCGCGGAATAATAGACGCCGTCTTTCGCTATCCATCCGGTGTAATCCGTCCATCCGGCTTGTGGCGCGGGAATGGCGCTGGTGGAGGGATAACGCAGCGTCTGATCTCCACTCACAACGATCTGCAATCCAGGCATGCGCGCGGCGAGGAAACTCCCCATCGGCGCCAAGGCAGTTGCTCGATCGGCCGGCCGCGCCTGCGCCAGGATTCGCATCGGATCCGCCAGCGACTCGGCCCGCCGATCCAGTTCCGAACTCACCAGATAAAACGCGACCTGACCTGCAACAATCCAGGTGCCCACGACCGCCAGCGCCAGAATCAGCAGAATCGGCACCACGCCGACGAACATCCAGGTGACGATCAACCGGTTGCGCAGCCGCCAGAGCGAATGACGCAGGCCGCGGCGGAGCATTCGGAACGCGAGCACCGCACCCACAACCACGAGAACCACCGCGACAAAGGTCGCCAACCCTCGTGCCCGAAACACCCACTCGAGCAGAACGTAAAGCGTCAGCAGTGCGCCGAAAACGCGCGCCAATGTGACCCGGTTTTTCAGAAACGCGGAAAGATCCACCCGACTATCAGGATAGGTCAGGGACGGGCTCGCCGGGCTTCACGCTGTGCGAAATTGCCGGAATTTCGCCTTCGGCCGCGGCGGCCTGTTCGCTCAGCCCGGCTTGCAGGATCTGCAGCGCCGCTTCCGGCGAATCGGCGAAATGGAAAAGCTCCAGATCGGCGGCGGCGATGGTGCCGTACTTCACCAGCGCGTCGAAGTTGACGATTTCCTTCCAGAAATTCGTGCCGTAGAGAATGATGGTGATTTTCTTCGCCAGCTTCCGTGTCTGCACCAGCGTGAGGATTTCGAACAACTCGTCCATGGTTCCGAATCCGCCTGGGAAGACCACCAGCGCCTTCGACAGATACGCGAACCAGAACTTGCGCATAAAGAAGTAGTGGAACTCGAAGTTCAGTTCCTGCGTGATGAAGGGATTCGGCAACTGCTCGAAGGGAAGACCGATGTTCAGCCCGATGGTCTTGCCGCGCGCGTCCGCCGCGCCGCGATTGGCGGCTTCCATGATGCCCGGACCGCCGCCGGAACAGATGACGAACCGGTAAGTGCGTTCGCGGAACGTTTTCGTCCATGTGGTGAGCATCGCGGCCAGCGAGCGGGCGTCGCGGTAGTATTCGCCCAGAGGCCCGTCTTCGCGAATGCGCGCCTAGCCGAAGAACACGATCGTATCCCGGATGCGCTGGCGGCGAAAATGCGACAGCGGCTCGAGATATTCCGAGAGAATGCGCAGCGGCCGGGCATCCGGGCCTTTCAGAAAATCGTCGTTCTTATACGCGAGAGGCGGTCGCGACTCCGGGTTATCGTTCGCCATGCTTCTTTAGTTCCCTGGAAATTTCCCTCAGCGTGCGCAGCATCTCAGGCAGCTTCTGAAACGCCGTGATGGCGCGCAGCCATTCACCGGCATCGAACGCCGGCGATCCCGAGACGCGCGTATGCGGCGCCACATCGCCGCCGATTCCGCTCTGCGCATAGACGATCGCGCCTTCGTGAATGGTGAGGTGTCCCGAGATGCCCACCTGCCCTGCGAGCAGAACGTCTTTCTCCAGAATGGAGCTGCCTGCCAGACCGGTTTGCGCGCAGATGATGTTGTCTTCTCCCACCACGCAGCCATGGCCGATCTGCACCAGGCTGTCGATCTTGGCGCCCCGCTTCACGCGGGTTTCTCCCACGCTGGCGCGGTCGACGGAAGTCAGGCTCTGCACTTCCACGTCGTCTTCGACGATCGTGACGCCCGACTGCACGATCTTGTAATGGGTGCCGTCGGCCTGCTTCGCAAATCCGAACCCATCGCCCCCGACCACCACGCCGTTTTGCAGAATAACGCGATTGCCGATTTGGCAGAACTCACGCACCACTGCGTGCGAATGGGCGATGAAATCGTCGCCGATCTGCGCGCCTTCGTAGATCACGACATGCGGATGCAGCGCCACGTTGCGGCCGATGACGACGTTCTCACCCACAGCCACAAACGGACCAATGGAGGCGCCTTCGCCGATCCGCGCCGTGGCCGCGATGGCCGCCGAGGCATGAATTCCGGGCTTGGGCCGCGGTGGCTGATAGAACAACTCCAAGGCGCGCGCGAAATCGTGATAGGGATTGCGGGAAACCAGCGTCGCCAGCCCCGGCACGGCCTTCGCCGCGATCACCGCGGTTGCCTTGGTTGCCTTCAGCTTCGGTCCGTACTTCGGATTCGCCAGGAACGTCACGTGGCCCGCGCCGGCGTCTTCGATTCCGCGCACGCCGGTGATTTCGACATCCGCGTCGGGGCATTCCTCGACCCGGCAATCCAGCGAGGCTGCCAGTTCCTTCAGCTTCATGGCCAATCAACAGGGTACCTGAAGCCGTACCAACAGGTTCGCCGATGGTGAGTGAGATGCATTGGGCAACTGCATGACGCGTTGCACGAAACTGCGGCTGGCGGCGCTGATTTCATTTGCCCTGACCGAGCCGTTTCTTTCGGCCCAGGCAATTTCTTTTCTCGCGCCGATAAACACCCCGATTTCAGCGAATCTCGGCTACTGCACCCTTTGTATAGTCAACGCGGACTTCAACGGCGACGGTAAAGCCGACGTCACCTATGTCGGCTCCTCGGGCGCAACGACTATCGTCGGCGTGGCTCTTGGGAACGGGGATGGGACATTTCAACCCAGCGCCTCGTTCTCGATCAATTTCATCGGCGGCCCATCGAAGATCTTCGCCGCCGATTTCAATCACGACGGTCACCCTGATTTGCTCATTTCCGGCTCCTCGACATATCTTTACTTGGGCAAGGGCGACGGTACATTTCAGGCCCAGCTCAGCGTTACCGGCTGTCCCGCGGGTCCACCCGCGCCTGTCCCGGTCTCCGTTGTCGCGGATCTGAGCGGCGACGGCGCCCCGGACCTTGTCTGCGGCACGACCGTGCTCCTCGGCAACGGCGACGGCACGTTTCATTCAGGTGTACCGGTTGACGCGGTTGCCACCGATACTGCCATCCTCACCGCCGACTTCAATCGGGACGGCATCCTCGACATCGTTATGCAGCACGACTCCGGGAGCCTCCTCATTGCGCTCGGCAACGGCGATGGCACGTTCGGCAGCGGCATTGCCTATCCGGTCAACGACGCACTTTATGGCACAGTGGCCGCGGATTTCAATGGCGACGGCAAAATCGATTTGACTTCTTACGATTCCACCGAAGGCCTCATCGTCTTCACGCCCGGCGACGGCACGTTCGGCGCGGCCGTTGACACCCTGACCTACGGCATCCTGGAGCCGTCGGCAGTCGCCGATTTCAATTCGGATGGGAAGCCGGACCTGCTCACGACCGCGGGCGCCGTGCTGGCCGGCAACGGCGATGGCGCCTTCCTTGGGCCTGTCTTCTTCGGAAGCACCGGGCTCGCAACAACGGGTGATTTCAATAACGATGGCCTTCCCGATCTTGTCCAGATGAACCCTGCACCGGGTTCCGGCTTGTCGGCTCTCCTGAACGACAGCCCCGGCGACGGATTGCTCGCGCCGGGCGTCTCCTCAGCCACATTCCGCTGGACTCTTGGACCGGATTCCATCGTGAGCGCTTTTGGCGAGAACCTTGCGCCCGAAACGGCAACCGCTACTTCCTATCCCGCGCAGACAACACTGGGCGGTATTCGAGTGCACGTCGGGGTTCCTCCCAACGACACACTCGCTCCGCTGACCTACGTATCGCCCACGCAGATCAATTACCTCCTGCCGGATTCCGATGGCTTCGTTCAGATCGGCATTGAGCGCGTTGGCTCGCCTTATGTGCCCCAAGGCATTGGAGTCACCGTCACTCAGAGCGTCGTTTCTTTCTATACGATCGCAGCTGGGATCGCCGCCGCATACGCGGTGCGCGCCGCGCCGGGTGGCGCCCAGACTCCGGTCCCGGTATTCAGCTGTACCTCGGGCTTCTGCACCGCCGTCCCCATCGATGTTTCGGGCGACCCTGTTTATGTCAGTCTCTTTGGTACAGGCTTCGACACAACCGGCGCCGGCTTTATTTGCACCACGGGAACCACAGAAACAGAAATACCCGTCACTTATGCCGGACCGCAGGAGCAGATACCCGGCCTCGATCAGGTAAACCTCATGCTTCCGCGGAGCCTGGCAGGCAGCGGAACCATTTCGATCACATGTCAAATCCTTACCCAGACCAGCACGGTGCCCGGTTTATTTGGTTCTACGATTCCCGGTCCGCCATCCAACCCTGTCGCGATCGCGATCCAATAGGGGGTGTGCTCTCTATTTTTCGAAAACGAAGTGAATGGTCTGCGTCCCCGGCACCGGTTTGCCGTTATCGCGCGCCGGCTCGAAGCGCCACTGCCGGGCTGCTTTGACCGCGGCATCGGCGAGGTAAGCGTCCAGTCCGCCATGCGGCTTTTTGACTGGCGCGGCCGACGTGACGCGGCCGTGCTCGTCGACGTGGACGCGCACGTCAATCGGGATCGTGCCGTTGATGCGGGGACGAATGCCGGCGGCGATCACCGGCGGCGCGCGATGGATCGCCTTCGGCTCGGTTCGGTGAATGACGGTCGGCTCCGGCCTTGACTCTGGGGGCGCGGCGGCCTTGGGCGCCGGAGGCGTCACTGTCGCCTGGCTTACCTCCAGCCGGAACGATTCGGCCGAAATTCTGCCCGAGCTGTCGGTCACCTCGAGTCGGAACGTCACGTCGTGGCCGGTCGGCCGATAACGGTAAACGCCCAACGCCAGATCGCGCGCGGAAAGGTCGATCCGATTCTGATCGTCGCCGTCGCGCACGAATAGTTGCACTTCTCGCGCGTCATGCAGCGCGGTCGCATTGGGATTCCAGGAAACGCGCCAATCTTTACCTACCCCGCCCACCGCACCCACCGCCCCTGCCGGATCGACCGAGAGCCCGAGCGGCCGCGCCGGTTCATTCGACGCCACCGGCGGCGCCGAGGTCGGAATCGAATGATGACCGGACTGGAGAACCCACCACAATCCGCCGCCCGCCAGCAGTAGTCCGGCGGCAATCGCGGCGAACTTCAATACGCGTTTCCCCCCGGACGATTCGTCTTCGTCGTCGAAAATCCGCTCCCGCGGTGCGAACAAGAGGGGCGCCGCGGGAGCTTCCGCCGGGTGGGACGGCTCCCCCTCGGGGAATGCGCCCGGCGAAGGCGCAAAATCCGGCACCAGCCGCCGCGGCCGTTCGCGCAGCGCCGGTTCGTGCGAGGGTTCGGGCGCCGGCTCATCTTGTATTTTCGCTGCCGGCTGTTTGGCCTCCCGCGGTTTCGCTTCCGGTTTTTCTTCCGGCGTGCTTTCGATTATGCCAGGCTGTTTCGGCTCCGGAATCAGAACGCGTCCGCGAAACGGGAACGCTTCTCCCGCCGGCCGCGCCCCGCCGTTCGAATCGTGCACGTAAAAACGTGCGGAAATTTGCGTGAGGCTCTCCGGTTTGATCAGCAGGATCAGATCCGAAGAGTCGCTGAAATAACGCCGAATCAGTTCGAAATCGGCCACTTCGAGCTGAAATCCGTCCCGCGTATGGCTGCGGTAAAGCCCCACCACGGAGAGTTCTCCGGCGGCGATAACCGCGCCGGCAGCCTTCTCCAGCTCCAGTTGATCCGCCGTATCCAATAAAAACTGCGGTCCGAATTTGTGCTCGCACTCGACCCGCTGGTACTGCTCGATCCGGACGGTCATCTTGTCGCCCGGGAGCACGCGACCCAGCAGCAAACCGCCCACTTCCAGTCCCCGGCGGGGCAGGGATTCAAAGCCTTCCACGACATCGCGCACAATGCCGTCGACGGCGTCCAGATGCATGTGGACCGATACCGGCGAATCCTCGGGATTCCAGTGCAGATATTCGGAGTCTGTCAGGCCCAGAGGCCCCGTTGCCTCGCCGTGAACGACGGTCATAATACGTCTCCGGCGGCTGCATCCCCAACAAAGCGGGCCGCCTGTAGCGACAGACGCGCGCGTGGAAATTCACGCTGCCCTCGACCGCTATTCTAAACGGGAATTAATCCGCCGGGCGCGTTCCGGCGCGCGACATTGTGACAAATCGCGCACTTACGCCCGCAGCATTCGCCATCCGAGCGCCGCGCAGTTTACCGCGAATCCGGCCGGACGCGACGCCCCGACATGCATCGCCAGCAGTCCGGCGAACAATTCCGGGCGCGAAGCCATCGCCGGCAGCG
>JASHSD010000430.1 GCA_030036985.1 Bryobacteraceae bacterium | reverse complement strand
TGACCCGAGTGCATCGCCCGAAGCGATTTTCGCCGGCATGGTCGCTGGACTGTTGGCGAACGGCCTTTCAGCTCTATGCAAATTGCATAAAGTCATTCCTGACGAATATCAGCAGACTCTGCCCAACAGCGACATCCTCCAATTGATTCGGACAGTATGGGGAGAAGCGGCAATAGCAGCCTTGAAGGAATATCTAACGGTCTATAACGAGCTATCGATCACCGAACCAATGACAATGGAATTTAGGCGGGCTGTCTCCAACTTGCACCCGGCTGATTTTACCGGCAGAGAGATCAACCTCGCCACTGTCCACACAGCCATCGAGGAAACGCGGCGCTCGCTCCTCCGTGAGCATGATCCGGCTGCGGCGGTCGACGAAAAAGTCAAGGATCTTCGTGACGGCTTAATCGATTCTATTCTGGAGACTCTAAGCCGCATACCGAATCCCGCTGAAAACATCCCACCAGGCCTGAGGATGTTCCTTGAGGGACCAAACGGCGTTCTAAAACATTTGGTGATCCATTCTGCTTACTACATGAAAACGGACCAGCGATGTCGCGATGCCGTCATGAGCTTTACGCAACAAGAGATCCGCGACAGCCAAGACAGACTTGAGAAACGCTTGAAGGACGAACATCGGCCAGAGCTGGATCCACCGTTTACATCAGCTGGTGAGCTTGTCGATTTTACATATCGTGCGCGCGTGACCGATTTCGTCGGACGAGAGGATGCGCTGAACGCGCTCATCGACTTCTTAGCCGATCCCCGAAGCGGTTTGTGGACTGTGATTAGCGGTCCTGCAGGGAGCGGAAAGAGCCGTTTGGCGGCGGAGCTGATCGCCATGGCGGGGGCCACTGATGACCGGAGGTGGTACACCGGATTTGTCAGAAATGGCGGTGTCTGGCTGCAGAACGATGCAGTTAAGTGGCGACGCGACACGGACGCCCTGTTGGTCATTGACTACGCGAGCGATTTGGATATCCACTATCTCGGTGATTTCCTCGCCCACCTTGGAACGCAAAGGTCTATTTCCAATAGTGTGATACGAGTGATACTTCTCGACAGGTTGCCGCCAAACAGCGATTTGGGGGTGGCGTCCCGCGTCATGAGCGTCCGAAGTGATATCGCTAGAAACCGTTGGATTCCCGCGGAACCCAGTCCCCTGGCTCTCAAGCCCTTATCCAAAGCGCACGCTTTGCGGATAGTGCGAACGCAAGCTGGAGTGCGGTGGAATAGTGTGGCTAGAAAACGAGTCATCGCAGCGATCCGCAAGAACCACGAACTCGCTCGCCCGCTATTTGCATTTCTCATCGGCGATGCGGTTTCTCATGGGGACCTCCCCCAAGGAGTATTGAACCCCGTCACGGTCACGGAACAGGCGCTTACTCGAATTGAGCGTCACGGCACCTCAAAGCCCTTACCGGATGCATGGATTCTGTTGGCTACTGCCACTGCGTGCCATGGTGTTTCCGAGGACCACCTTTTCGCGATGGAAAACTTGCGAAAAGTGACCGGGCATTCGTGGCCATACGCGGACCTTCCACACATCAAGGAGGACGTTCGGGCGCTCAGCCTGTCTTCTGCGAAACAAGAAGTAGGTCGCGCCCGAGGTTATATCGCACAACTCGAACCCGATTTCATGGGTGGGTTGTTTGTTCTCCGGTATCTTCTTGGGTTGTCGGAGGACCCCATGAAGCGTGCGGCCGAGTCGATCATGGCGCTTTCTTGGAAATGCGGAAAGCGCCCTGATGAATTCATCTCCCTGATGACTTCGGACTTTATCGGCAGAATTGAGGAATTGGCTCAGGCTTTTCACGAGCCCAGCGGCCTAGTACATCAGCTGCTTGTCTTATTGGTTTGCAGCGGACTGAGTTCAGCCGGTCTCGCGCGAAACGGAGGCTCGTCGGTTGGGCGCTGTGCATTCTTGGCTGCGAAAGCAGGCCAGACGTCTATTGGTCTGGAGTTCTTGACTGCTTTGGAAACTGCATATTTGGATGATCCTCTCAATCTCGCAATGAGCGTTGCTGAATCGTGGTTCGGTGTTGCGCTCGCGAAGGATCTGCCTTCACAGTCTCATGATTTAGTGGGGCGTGCATTGCAGCGGATAGGCGAACTCGCCCTCACCCACGATATTCCTAAAGTAAAGTTTCAAGAGGCGAGAGCGCTCCGCAATGGAATTTCCAGAGAACGTGATCCGGAGGAGCGATGGAAACTGGTTGAGCGCATATGGGAGACTCGGAGACCCGGCGATACAGATGAAATTGCGCTGGAGCGCGCGCGAGGGCTCTATACCTGCTTACTTGTTGAGGTCGACTCGATAAGGCGGGAGACACTTACCTCGCGAATCAGTTACATTCGCGAAAAACACGATACGGACGAGATCGCGCTGCTGGAGGCCAGTGCGTTGTACAATCTGACATCTGTGAATGCTGCATCGAAGTGGAAAGAAATAGCTGAACGCATCGGCCACATCCGTCGGGACCACGACACGCCGGAGATTGCTCTCCACGAAGCGACGGCGTACAACCACTACAGTCATGCGAATCGCGCGTCGCTAGAATTAACAGAGCAGGAATCTATTGTGAACCACATCGAGAAGATGCAGAAGAAGCACAAGACGCCTGGGTTGGCGACACAGAACGCCCAAGCTCTGCTTTTCCTGATTGCGGTTCAATCGACTACTGAGCAGCGGTACAGTACGGCTTTGCGGATCGGCGAGATCCGAGCGGATTTTAACAACCCAGAAATCGCTGACATTGAGGCCAGAGCCCTTGTGGCTGCGGGTCCTGTGGTCAGCCAGTAGCGCTGTTATATTCTCGCGGCGGCGAGGTCTCTCCGTCGTGCCCACTACCATTCGTATCCACCATCTACGTCGGCGCAGTGACCAAACCCGAAAGCTGATCGAAGATTAGAAAATCTGGCTGAACTGAGTCGAGTTCAGTCGAAAATTTCCAGCGCTCGACGAAACTGCGCGTCGACGTTTTCGCTAAGCGACAGGTGGTCGGCCTCGACCTCGAAATCAGGTTCGACGCCGACTCCGTCAAGGCACCCTCTCTTCCACGCGAACCACCCGAATACCGGAATCCGAAGGAAATAGTCGCTGCCGACCTTAAAGTTCTGGGCACCGAGTACATTTCCGGCTGTCTTGGTGCCGATCACAGTCGCCAACTGGTTCTCCCGAGCGAAACTGGCGGCCATTTCCCCCGCGCTGTTGGTCCACTCGTTTATCAGTACCACGATGCGCCCGTGGAAGGGTTGCGGTCCAAGTCCCTGCGTCATCAGCACAACCGACTTGTCCCGAAACGCAAACTTCGCGAGAGTGATTGCCAGCGAGAGGTTTGTGCGCGGCATCGGAACTCTGGGGAGCCGGTCTGGTTGATATCCAAGGCGTGCGCTACTCGGCGTCACACTGTACCCGATAGGCCGCTGATCGGCGCACATGTAACCGGCGAGCATGGAAAACCCGAGGCTTCCACCGATATTTCCGCGCAGGTCGATGATCAACCGATCGCCACCCGCGTTGCGAAGACTGGCAACAGCGGAAGCCAGCTCGGAGCCGAAACGCATCCCGGCCGCACCAGAAAAATACGGAATCCGGAGAACGCCGATCTTCGATGGCAGGACCTCAACCGTTATTGCCTTTGGCTCTACAATTGGCGGGCGCTGCTTCGTACCCTTCTTGAAAGGAACTGACAGGGTGATCTCGCGGGAATTGCTGCCGGCGATGTCATCAATCAGAAGCTTGTGGTCCTCTCCCGTCTTGAACGATGGCAGATCCGGCGGTACCGTCGGTGCACCGTCAACCTGATGCAGAATCTGGCCCGGTCGAATTCCCGCCTTCTGCGCAGGGCCCTCAGCAAAGACGTCCAAAAACATCCAACGTTCGTGGCCGTTTGAACCGATGCTCTTGAGCGTTGCGTTGATCGTATGTTGCGGCAGGAAGCGGTGGTGAAATCCGTGATAGAAGGCGGTGTGGCTGCTCTTCAGTTCTTTCAGGTGCTCGCGCACTGACTGTTCGAATGCCTCAGTATCACCGCCGAGGCTGGGCGCGACTCGATCATCAAACGCGCGCGCCCAGGCATCAAGGTCTACGCCCGCGACGTTAACGTAGCTCTTCTGGACGCGCTGTTTAATTGCGGCGATGATCGCCGCTCGCTGTTTCGGGCTTAGCGGCACCGTGTTCGTTTGGTCTTCGCTCATGGAATTTGATGGCTGTTGTTGGGACACCCTCGTAGGTAAATGCCGCCCAGTAGAATGGCCGCGCGGCATCGCCGTACTTGGCGAGCATCTCGCGTTTAGCCGTAGTCAACGCCATGGCAGGCGGCTGGCCTGAGGCGACGTGGGCATAGAACTGTTTGAGGAGCGCAAGCGAGGAATTGTCGTCAATCGACCACAGCGTCGACACGACATTCTGCGCTCCAGCCAGGAAAAATGAACGGGACAGCGTTGCGATTCCTTCCTGCCCCTCAACTGGTCCGACTGAGGTATCGCAAGCTGACAAGACGACGAGCGATGCTCGCACGCGCAATTGCGCAATTTCGGGTGACTGCAATAGTCCATCCTCGCCAGCCTGCGGATCAGCGAGGAGGACGAGGGCCGCGCGTTCCGGCTGTTTGTCATCCACGGCGCTGTGAACGGCAAGGTGAATCACGCGATAGCTGCCGGTCAACGCCTTCTTAAATGCAGACTCCGTCGCGGTTGATCCGAGCAAAACGGTCCGCTCGCCATCAGGGGCTGACGCAGTTGCCGTCCGGGCTTCTTCAGCCGAATTGGGAAGATCAGTCAACGTGATCTGTCCGAAGCCCTCGCCAGCGATCAGAGACCGGAACTGCTCGGCGTTCTGCTCGTATGGAACGCCGCCAAGCGCCAAGACCTGTTGGTTGGCTGTTGTACGCCGGGCCTGTTCTGCGAGCAGGTAGAGGCTCCCTGCAGATGGGAGGTACGAAACTACAGCGCGATCACCGACGTACCGTCCCGATGCGTCCCGCAAGGCGTCGAACGGGAGCTGGTTCAGACTTCCGTCCCGGACAATCATCAGATGCGGCATGTTTATCGCGTCTGCAACGGGCGTCAACAGAGACTCGTAAAGACCTCGGCTCTCCGTCTCGCCCGATTTGCGCTCTTTAACGGCCTTGAGATACGAAGCGACCAGTGTGTCGATTCGCTGTTTCGATGGAAGCCGCACCATGCGCGCGCCCGTCGCGTTGATCGCAAGGCAGTAAGAGGCGGGATCGGCAAGGACATACTCAAGAATCGCGGCGCTTCCGTTCATGACGCCTTGGACGCGCCACAACGGAACGTGTACGTAACTGCGCGATTTCACAATGCTCACGTCCGGCGTAACCCAGCGCGCCTGTTCCAGAAGGAAAATCTGAGACTGAATACCCTGAACCTCGGCGGTTGTTCGCGCTGCATACAGCCGCAGTCGCAGGCGAGAGATAGCCGCCTCGTTGGCGCGCGCGGCGGGTGCGGTTTCGGTTCCTCCTAGAAGCAAGTCGGTCAGAACCCGTCCGCGCACCTGTTCGATGATGTCGTATGCCTTCCTCGGATTGTTCAGGTGATCGGCGACCAGGCTGAGATGCTTGACATAGAGATCGCTCACTGATTTGATCCACGCGGTTTTGTCGAGAATCGCGGAGTCGTTGCCGATGGTGGAATCCACGAAGGCGGCGGCTCTGTCGAACGTTGCGTCGGCCAGAACGAATTTCCCCTGGCGCGTCTGCAAGCTGGCGAGAATCTGCAGGCGCTGGGGAAGGAGGTAGAGTTCACCGTTACGCTGTGTGGTTGTTGCAGCCTGCGTGAGGAGGCTCTCGGCTTTCGTGACATCCCCTTGGGATTCGTAGAGCGCGGCAAGATCGAGCTGGGCTTCGGTTTGAGAGCGGATATACCCGCGCGATTCGCAGACCCGGATTCCTTCAAGAAACTCCGCGGCTGCCTTAGACGCCCGACCTTGTCCACGGTCAATGCGTCCCAGCGTTAACAGCGCGACCGCCTCGTATTCAAATGCCTTTCGCTTCCGGGCGGCATCGAAAATTTTCGTGACGGACTTGCGCGCGTTTTCGATCTGGCCGGTTTGCGCCATGGCATCCGCTTTCGCGAGATAGACGCCATACGGATACGGCGCCCCCGGCGTCGCCTCGGATAGCGCGATCGCCTTGTCGAGGTAGGTGACAGCCTCGTTGTTCATCTTCGTTGCGTTCAAACCCAACCCAATCGCGTACAGATCGATCACCATTGCACCCACGTCATGCGCATTGGTGGCGGCGAGCAGCGCACCGCCGACATCCTTTCTCGCGGTCTCGATATCACCTTCATAAAAAGCAGCCATGCCCAGCTCGGCGAGAGCCCGATACTGCCATTTGGCGTTACCTGTTTGTTTGGCGAGTCGTGCGACCTCGGTCCAGTCTCGACGCATCGATCGCGATTCCATCTCCCCGTCGATTTCCCCTTTGATGGCGAGACAGAAAAGGCGGAGATCGGCATCGCGGAAGATCGGGTCTGCATCGAGCTTTTGCTGAAGCTGCGCCGACGTTTCGGTGAGGTTCCGGCGCTGGATGCTGGCGCGGATGATGCCGAGCTCGGCATAGGCAAGATTCCGCCGGTCGCCAGTCTTCCGGAACTCGGTCGCAGCCTTCGTGAATTCCGGCTCCGCGTCAGTCCAGTTGTTCAGATCGGCGAGCTGCAGTGCATGAATGAGGAGCGGTGATACGCGGGGCGACGGGTCGGTCTGACCGGCGCCTTCGGGGCACAGGATCGTCGCTGAGACGATGATCGGTCCGGCGATCTTGAAAAGCTTTGACGCCATAGGCCTACCAAACAGCGCGAAACGCTGCAAAACGCTCCTGTAAATGATGAATCC
>JASHSD010000429.1 GCA_030036985.1 Bryobacteraceae bacterium | reverse complement strand
GGAAGTGCACGAGAAGGTCAACGAACACCTCAACGCCAAACTGCCGCGGCCCGAATCCATGAAGCCGGATGCCTATGCCCGTAACATCGCAGCGCGCGCATTCGATGTCGCGCGCTATCTGCTGTTCTGGGGCGTGCCGACGAATGTCGGCCAGGTCACCAGCATTCGGACGCTGGAGAAGCAGATCAAACGCATGCGCGCGTCCGAATTCGCGGAGGTGCGGGATCTGGGCGAGGAGGTCGCGCAGGCGTGCGCCGCGCCGCCGGATTGCACCTGGGATGAGGCGAACAGCGAGCCTCTGGCGCCCACGCTCGCGCGTCATGCCGAGCCGGACGATTACGCGCGCCGGTCGCGCGAAGACCTGAAGCTGTGGGCCGCGCGGAATCTCCGCGTGGGCGATTGGGGCCGCGTGCGTCAGGTGGAATTGATTCAGCCGGACGACGCGCTGTCCGAGATCGCGGCGACGCTGCTCTATCCTGTCTGCGAGTGTCCGTTCCGCGCGATCTACGAAACCGTTCGCGAATGGAGCCGGGAGCGGCGCATGGAGGTTTTGGATCTTGCCGTCAAGTCGCGCGGCGGCCGCGACGATCTGCTGCGCGGGTTTCGCGGCGGCAGATACTGTTTCGACATGATCATCGATATTGGCGCGTATCGCGATCTGCACCGCCATCGCCGCTGTCATCAATACCGGCAGGCGTATCGATGCCATTCCTATCCCGAGCCCGCGCTGGTGGCCGACGCGGGCGCGGAAACCATTTACAACGACGCGATGCGACAGGCGCTGATGACGATGGCGAAACTGCCCGAGCCGGCGCGCCAGTATCTGCTGCCGTTCGGGTCGCAATCGCGTTTTCTTTTCAAGATGGATTTCGCCGAGGTCGAGTATATTGCGCGCGTTCGCAGCGGCGTGAAGGGGCATTTCAGCTATCGCGGGATTGCTTGGGAGATGAAGAAGCGCGTCGAGGAAGTGGAACCGGAACTGGGGCGATTGATTGAGGCAACGCCGCCCTGGATTGAGGATCCGCTGCGGCGTTGACAGGCCAGGCGGATTGCCAATCCGCCGCAGGTTGCCAACCGATTGCCAACCTGCCCTACACGGCTGAGTTACTGCTGCTGTTGCTGCGGCTGTTCCTCTACAGGCTTCGGCGCAGGGCCCGCCGCTGTCTCCAGCAACAGCTCGGCGCCTTCGTCGTCCAGCGCCGGACGGACCAGCACGTCCACCGACAGGCTTTGTCCCGCATGCCCCTTGTAAACGCCGCGAACGGGCGGCACATCGCCATAATCGCGCCCGCGCGCGACCACGATGTGGCGGTCTTCGACAAACTCCCCGGCCGTCGGATCCAGTCCGATCCATCCGGTCTCCGGAACGTAAGCCTGCACCCAGGCATGCGAAGCGTGTCCGCCGATCACGTTTTCCATGATGCCGCGCGCTTCCGCCGTCTGCCGCGGCAGCAGATAACCCGAGACATATCGCGCCGGCACACCGCGCTGCCGCAGCACCGCGATGAGCAGATGCGAGAAATCCTGGCAGACGCCCGCGCGGGTCTTCAGCGAATCCAGCACGGAGGAATGAACGTGCGTCGCGCCTGGTTTATATGTGAACAACTCGTGGATCAGGTCGGACGCCGACTCGGCGAATGCGCGCACCGTGCCGCTGCAGCGCGCTTCGGCCTGCCGCGCCAGATCGCCGATCTCCGGCACAATCGGACAATACTGACTCGGCGCGAGCCAGTCGAAGTATTCGTCGCCCAGAGCTTCGCGGCGCTGATCGAACTCGGACAGCGCGAGCGGAGCGCTCGCCCACTGCTGCGGATGCACCAGCACGGTGGCTTCGGCCTCCACGCGCAGTTCCTTGTGCTCGGGCAGGATGTGAAAATGATGCACCCAGTTGTTGAAATAATCCAGATGCGCGGCCGGGCGCGAAGGCGGGAAAGTGGTCAGCCGGAAAGAAAGGCAGCTTTGCGACTCGTCGTGCCGCGGACGCAGGCGCAGCTCGTTGTAGCTTTCCGACACCGCGCCGTCGTATGAGAACACCGTCACGTGCGCCAGCTTGTAGCGATTGAACGCGGCCATAACTATGCGACCACCGAGTAATGGAAATAAGCGCCGGTGATTTCTTCGCCGATACTGCGGCAGGTCTGCTGCAGATCCTGCAGGAATTCATGCAGGCCGCCGGCGAAGATTTCCTCGATGCGGGCGTACGTCAGGCTTTCATGCAGCTTGCCGGTGAGCCGCTCGGCTTCGTTCGCGTACGTGCCGGGGACGGACCCGCTGATGGCGTAGAGCGAGCTCTGCAGCGCGCTCAGATTGAAGCGCACAGAGCGCGGATGACGCGCATCGAGCAACAACAGCTCGGCCACTTTCGCCGGCTCGATCTGCCCGTATTGGCGCTTGTAAAACTCGAACGCCGCCACCGATTTCAGCACGGCCATCCACAAGTGATTGCGCGATTCGTTGAGTATCCGCGGGCCTTCGAGCAGCTGATGATAATGCACGTCGAGAATGCGCGCCGTCATTTCCGCGCGTTCGAGCACACAGCCGGCCTGCACGAAATGCCAGCCTTCGTCGCGCGCCAGCGTGGCGTCGCAGACGCCGTGAAAGCGATGGCCGCCGCGTTTGACCGCATCGCAGAAACGCGACAGGTCTTCCTCTTGTTCCCGCATGCGCGTAACGCGGTGATAGAGGCTGTTGATGTCTTCCCAAAGCTCGCGCGAGATGCGGTCGCGTATAGTGCGCGCATTTTCACGCGCGTTGACGATGCACTGGGCGATGGAATTCGGGTTGCCTTCGGAGAAGCCGAGAAATTCGAACGCCGTCTGCGCGCTGGCTTCCTGGTGCGCGGCGTAAAAGCGCGCGCGCTCGCCGGTCACCGCAATCAGCGGGTCCCAACGCAGTTTGTACGTATTCGGCGGCTGCTCCAGCAGCATGTGGTAATTGACGTCGAGGATGCGGGCCGTGTTGTCGGCGCGCTCCATATATCGCCCGATCCAGAACAGCGAATCGGCAATGCGCGAAAGCATCATTCGTCGCCCCTCAGCACCCAGGTGTCTTTGCTGCCGCCGCCCTGCGACGAGTTCACCACGAGCGAACCGCGCTGCAGCGCCACGCGGGTCAGGCCGCCGGGCACGATGGTGACCTTCTCGCCGTCGTAGAGGCAATAGGGCCGCAGATCGACGTGTCGCGGGCTCATGCCGCCGATCGCGGGATCGAAGGAAGGCACGCGAGAGAGCGGAATCACCGGCTGCGCGATGTAGTTGCGCGGATCAGCGTTCAGGCGGTGACGGAACTCCTCTATGGTCTTCTTGTCCGCGGACGGACCCATCAGCATGCCATATCCGCCCGATTCGCCCACGGCTTTTACGACCAGCTCCGGCAAATGGTCGAGCACATAACAGAGGTGCTGGGGATCGGAGCAGAGATACGTCTCGACGTTCTGCAGAATCGGGTCTTCGCCCAGGTAATATTTGATGAACGCGGGCACATACGCGTAGATGGCTTTGTCGTCGGCGACGCCCGTGCCGATGGCGTTCGCGAGGCCGATATTGCCGGCGCGATAGGCGTTGATCAGGCCCGGCACGCCGACCAGCGATCCGGCGCGGAAGGCAAGGGGATCGAGGAAATCGTCGTCGACGCGGCGATAAATCACATCCACGCGCGTCAGGCCGTGGATGGTCTTCATGTAGACCACGTCGTCGACAACCACAAGGTCGCGGCCTTCCACGAGCTCGATGCCCATTTCCTGCGCGAGGAAGCAATGTTCGAAATAGGCGCTGTTGTAGAGGCCCGGCGTGAGCAGAACGACAACCGGCCGCTCTCCCGTGCGCGGTGAGAGGCTGCGCAGGATTCGCGCGAGTTCCGAAGGATAATGATCCACCGGCATCACTTCCGAAGTCTCGAAGGCGCGGGGGAATGTCCGGCGCATCACCAGACGATTTTCCAGCACGTAAGAAATGCCGCTGGGCGAGCGCGCGTTGTCTTCGAGCACCAGATATTGGCCGGTGCGGGAATCGCGCACCAGATCGATTCCGGAAATGTGAACGTAAATATCGCGGGGAACGTTCAGCCCAACCATTTCGCGGCGAAAATGTTTACAGGAAAAAACGAGATGGCGCGGAATGATGCGGTCTTTCAGGATGCGCTGAGCGCCGTAAATATCCTGCAGATAAAGATTCAGCGCCATGACGCGCTGGGCCAGGCCGCGCTCGATCACGTCCCATTCGGAACGCGGAATGATGCGGGGGACGAGGTCGAAGGGGAAGAGGCGCTCGGTGCCCCGGCCGTCGCTGTAGACGGTGAAAGTGATGCCCTGAACGAGATAGGAAAGATCGGCCAGTTTGCGGCGCTCTTCGAAGATGTCGAGCGGCATGGAGGCCAGCTGTTCATACATGCGCGCGGCGCAGGGGCGCGGCTCGCCGTTGGGGGCGATCAGTTCGTCATAAAACGAACCGGGCGAGTAGCCGGTGAAAAGGAGTTGATCCGGAGGAAATTCAGCAGCAGCCGCAGACATAGCCGTCCCGTTTCAAAAGCGGCTTGTCGAGCAACCTGGGTCGGCGCCGTTTTTCTAACTGCCATTGTAACGAACGGCACCTGGCACAGCTTCCAGCATCCGCCATTCGCCTTCGCCGAATTCGCCGATGACCTTCGCCCCCGCCGCTTCGAGCGCCGCTGAAACCCTCGGAATATCGCTCGCCTCAAAACCGCTGAGGATAGCGATCCCGCCTGGCCTCAGTATCCGCACCCACTCCACCGCCAGATCGGCGATCCACGCGGGACTGATGTTCGCCACCACGATATCCGCGAAATTCCCCGGCGCCGCATCGGCCGAGCCGACGGATAATTCCACATCCACCCCCGCGCGCTCGAAATTCTCCCGCGCGACCGCCACAGCTTCGGAATCGTTATCGTTCGCCCAAACCTTGCGTGCCCCGAGCTTCACCGCGGCCTCAGCGAGAATGCCGGAGCCCGTCCCGACATCCACCACGGTCATCCCGTGCTTCACGTGGCGCTCCAGCGCCTCAAGACAAAGCCGCGTCGTCTCATGCGCGCCGGTGCCGAAGGCCAGCCCGGCATTGACCACAATGCGAAAGCGTCCCGGCGGCGTGGGGTCGTCGCGCCATTCCGGACACACGAAAATGCGCTGCCCAATCTCCATCGGCTGCAGATATTCATGCGCGAAAG
>JASHSD010000428.1 GCA_030036985.1 Bryobacteraceae bacterium | reverse complement strand
TCCTCGCTCAACCCGGCGGAATAAACGTCGGCGGTGTCGAAAAAATTAATGCCGGAATCGAGCGCCAGTTTGAAATGCTCCCGCGCGTCTTCTTTGTTGACGTGCCACCCCTTCGTTCCCAGCGTCCATTCCGGCAGCTCGCCACCCCCGTAACTCATGCATCCGAGACAAAGGCGCGATACGGTAATCCCGGTAGTACCCAGCGTTCGATATTGCATCGTCTTCGATTTTAATATTGAGGCGCCGGCGGCGGTTGCGGATAGTTCCAATCCTGTGCGCGCCGGCCGCTCCGCCGGCGAACGCTCCGATCGCGGCTCCAAACGCAGAGCGGAAGAGTTCAAGCGCCTTCGACCATGCCTCTTCCGCCAGCGCGATTTTATTCTCCGCGCGATAAGGCTGGGCGATCGCGGAGAGTGCCGTAGCGACCTCCGGTGCGGGTATGGCGGGATTGTTTTCGATCACGGCGAGGGCACGGCGAAACAGGGATTGCCGCGCGCGGAATTGCGCGCGCTCAGCCACATGGCTGCCGGCCTAATGCCATGTAAGAACACCACCGGTTCAGCGTTGATCTCTTGAAAGTATTGATGAATGCGGTCGATGAGTTCGCGTTTGCTGGCCACGCGGATTTCACGTTGCGGCACCATGTCGAGATTCGTTCCTGGTCTCCCGTGAGACGTGCGCGGAGTGGTTATCGAGCACCAGACGGATCTTCTCCTGTTGGGGATAGATATCGTCCAGTTTCTTGAGGAAGGCAATGAAATGAGCGCTTTTGTGGGTATCGCTGACGATTTCAACCACTTTTCCCGAATGCAGATCCAGACCACCCAGCAGCGACACCGTGCCCAGCCGCACATATTCGTAATCCCGCAGATGCGCCGAATGCTGATCCGCGACCGGAGGACGATCCAACGTTGTGACGCCCAGAGCCTGGATGCCGGGCTTTTCATCTGCTGGAGTCGCTGGCGGGCGAGAGTGACGAGGTGATCGCACGGCATCATCATGTCAGCCGTGGCAAAGTTGTGCTCTGCACCGGAAGTGCCTCGAATTTGCACTGGGAGAATTGCCGCGGCCCGGCAGTCCGCGGCAATTCTCAGACGATGCGCTGGCGCGGGTGCAGAATTGCTCATGTCAGAAACCGAAGGAATCGCCGTACGCAACGTGCGCCGCTTCTCCTCGGTTCGCGACCGTCGGATCGACTTCAGGACCGCGGGAACAACGGGGTGCGTTCGACCGGGAAAATTCTATCCAGGCTACCGCGATCTTTCATCCGATTCTTTTGTCGGGGCCGCCGATGGTATGCTGTTCACCAATGTGTTTCAAAGGGATTTCCGGATGGTTTGCCGGTTCCGTCCTGGCTGTTTTCGCGCTGGTTGTTGCCGCGCCAGCGCCGTCCGCTCCCGCTGCGCCGTCAACGCTGCGGCTGTATGTGTTCGACTGCGGGGTGATCAGAGGCCTCGCGGTGACCATGTTCGGCTTCAAGGAAGGCGAAGTGCCGCCGCGCGATTTCGCCGTGCCCTGCTATCTGGTGGTGCATCCCAAAGGCACGCTGATGTGGGATGTGGGCGTGATTCCGGACAGCGCCTTTCCTGCGGGAGGCGGTCCGGTAACGCAGGGGATCTCGACAGCCACAAGAACACTGACTTCGCAGCTGGCCGCAATCGGCTACAAGCCTTCGGACATTACTTACCTTGCGCTTTCGCACTACCATTCGGACCACACGGCCAACGCCAATGCCTTCGCCGGCTCGACATGGCTGGTTTCACAGGTCGAACGCGACGCCATGTTCGCGCCAAAAGCGGCCGGCATCATGCAGCAGGATTCATTCAAGGCGTTGAAGGGCAGCAGGACTATCATCCTCAAGAACCCTGAATACGATGTGTTCGGGGATGGCTCCGTTATCATCAAATCCGCTCCGGGACATACGCCGGGACATCAGGTGCTGTTTCTGAAACTGGCGAAGACGGGACCGCTTCTTATCGCCGGCGATCTTTACCATTACCCGGAAGAAGCGACCATGAATCGATTCCCCACGTTCGAATACAGCAAGGAAGAATCGGCGGCCAGCCGCGCCATGATCGCCGAATTCGTGAAGAAAACCGGCGCGCAGATGTGGATCGAACACGACGCGGCCACATTTGCGAAGCTGAAGAAATCGCCCGCGTATTACGACTGAGCGCTTCCAGTTTGGGACGCTACCCGTTTCCCCACAACGCTTCCAAGGAGTAACAGATTCATGATGAAGGCCTTTTCGATTTACCTGTCGGCCGCGATTGCCGCGCTTGCGGCGGGTTCTCTATACGCACAAGACGTCGCCGGCGACTGGCACGGCACGCTCAAGGCCGGCCCCGTCGAAATGGGAATTCAGCTGCACATCGCGAAATCGGACAAGGGTCTGACAGCCACCATGGACAGCCCGGATCAGGGAATCCGGGGTATGGCGGTCGACTCGATCGCGCTGAACGGGTCGGATCTGAAGTTCGCCGTCGGGGTGGTTCAGGTCAGCTACGCGGGCAAGGTCAGCCAGGACGGTCAATCGATTAACGGGACCTTGACACAGGGCCAGTCGATGCCGTTGGATCTGACGCGCGGCAACTTTGCGGTGGTGGAGCATAAGCCGGCCAAGCCGTCGGATATCGACGGCGCGTGGAACGGCGCTCTGGAAACGCCGAACGGCAGTCTGCGGATCGTTTTCCATATCGTCAACACCGCGGATGGCCTGACCGCGACGGCCGATCTTCCCGACGTGGGAGGGACGGGCCTGCCGGTGGCGAACGTCACCCGGACCGGGCAAACCCTCAAGATGGAAATGAAGCAGATGGGCGGAGGGTTTGAAGGCTCCATTTCGCCGGATCTCAAGACGATTACCGGCACGTTTTCGGCCGCTGGTAACAAGATCGCCATGGTGCTGAAGCGGTAGATCGCCGCCGGAAAGATCCATCAATTTCCGGAGGGTTTTTCGGCATGGTCGATCACCAAAAATTCAACCGGGCCTTTGCCGGCTTGCAGCCTGAGCCCCAGCTGCTCCTGGACGGCAGTGAAAATTGATGGCGCGCCTAAGTCATCCGACGGCGCGTCCGAGGTGCGTTGCGGCGCCCATTCCAGATGAAAATCGAACGCTCCGGTGAGGCCGGTTTTGTCGATTACGGTTCTGTCGAGCGCGTCCGACAGAAAGCCCGTCAGGCTCGGCGCCAACAGTCCGATCGTGGGCACGATGTCGACGCTCTTACCATCCACGGTGCGGCGCGAATCGTCTCCGCCCCGCGTCACCCGGCCGCAATAGTTCACCGTTGCCTCTCCCGGCGCCGTCTGGCGTGGCAGGTGATTGGGATCGAACGGGACACAGCCGCTCGACGGTTTCAGGCGGGGACCTCCTTTCGCCGCGGTCAGTTCGTAGACAGCGCCCTCCCTGATCTCACGGTGGATCTTCAGTTGGAACCTGTCTTCGAGGAGGCCCTGCAACATGAGGAGCATCGCGTCCGTGCCGGCGGCGCCGGCTGCCTTACCCTGGACATCGAACATCGCGGAGTCGGTCCACGAAGGTCCGCCGATGATCTGAGAGGGCCTTGTCTTGTACGCAACACTGATCATCACACGCAGAGGAACGCTCTTAAGCGTGAGAAGGCCTGTCGTTCCGCGAACCCCGGTCGTCGCGTTATCCCGGCTTTCCCTGATCGTGGCGACTTCAAATGCCGGACGAACCGCGGGAGTGGACTGCGCAAGGCCAGGCATCGAGACAATGGCGACGATCAACAGCACGCCGGCGACTTGGAGGAATAAACGCATACCGCGCCTTATTGCATCCCTGATTGCATCCCTGGCGCCAACCGTTTCTATGCGTTTCTGATGGAACCAGTCAACCCAACAGGGGTTTTTCACGCCACACGAGTGCGGAATGCGCCCACCCGGAGCACAGGTCGATCCGCTCACGTTCGACAGGACAAACATAAATGATGCCAATGGTCTGAATCGGTTGAGAATCGCTCCCTGTCGGTCGCGGCTCGGAATCCGCTGGTGAAGCCGGAAGTTTACCAGCGGCCGAGAAACTCTATCCGATTCCTCATCTCTTCCCTTGTGTCCCTTGTGGTCGAGCCGATCAAACGTGACAGCCGTCGAATCTGTTCTCCCGCTGAATATCGGGTCTGTTGCGTCAGGCCGTCTGCCGTGGCCCGGCTCAGATGCTCTTCGTCGCTCCTGCGAATCATGCCTGCCTCGTTGGCCGCGAGCACGTCGAGGCCTCGAGATCTGAGACCCCGCACGACGTCCGAGTCCATTGCGTCCTCATCGACATAGAGCCGAATGCGGTTCAATCCGATTCGGTTCGCCCGCCGCAGATCTCTTCCGCGGCTGACTCGTCTTCGGCGATATCGGTGTCGATTTCATCCCGGTTCGCGTGGTAATAGGCGAGCGCGGCATGGATTTGCGCCAAGGTGAGATGCTCGATCTTTGCCGCAATCTCTTCAGGCGTGAGCCCCAGGTTATGCCAACCGGCGATGCGCTGCACGGTAACGCCGGCGCCGGTAATACAAGGCCGTCCTTTCCGGATTTCCGGAGACCTCTCAATCAGTGTCCCGATATCGATTACGGCCGGCATTGCGTTCTCCGTGTCTCTTCAAGCTTAGATCATCTCGGCCCATCTGAATGACGTTGTTAGAATCGCAATGGCGATGGACTGCGACTTTCTGGTCATTGGCGCCGGCGTCGCCGGTTTGCGCGCGGCAATCGAGCTGGCGAGGTTCGGAACCGTGCTCGTGATCGCGAAGGATTCGCTGCGCGAGTCCTCTTCCGAGTACGCGCAGGGCGGCATCGCCGTCGCGCTAAGCGACGACGACGAAGTCGCGCTGCACGAGCAGGACACTTTGTATGCGGGCGACGGCCTGTGCGACCAGCACGCCGTCCACACGCTCGTCGAGGAAGGTCCCGCCGCGATTCAGGATTTAATCGAATGGGGCGCCGAGTTCGATCGCGAAGGCCAGAAGCTTTCGTTCACGCGCGAAGGCGCGCACAGCCGCAACCGCATTCTGCACGCCCACGGCGATTCCACCGGGCGCGAAATCGCCCGCACGCTCTATCGAAAGGCCGCGTCGCTTGCCAACGTCCGTTTCGAAAGTTATTCGGCCGTTACCGATCTGCTGACGGCGGATTCGCCGGCGCCGCGGGTCACCGGCGCCGTTGTGTTCGACGAGAAAGCCGGGATGCTGCGGGATATCCGCTCACGCGCGGTGCTGCTTGCGACCGGCGGACTCGGCCGCGTGTTCAAGGAAACCACCAACCCCGATGTGGCGACCGGCGACGGCGTGGCGATGGCTTGGCGCGCCGGGGCCGAGATCGAGAACATCGAATTCGTGCAATTCCATCCGACGGCGCTGCACATTGAAGGCGCGCCGCGGTTTCTGCTTTCCGAAGCGCTGCGCGGCGAAGGCGCGATTCTGCGCAACAAGGACGGGGAGGCGTTCATGCGGCGCTATCACACGCTCGGGGACCTGGCGCCGCGCGACGTTGTTTCGCGTGCGATTGTCAGCGAAATGCGGCGCACCGGCTCACCCCACGTCTGGCTCGATCTGACCAGCCGCGACGCCGATTTCATTCGGCGCCGTTTTCCGCGCATTTACGAAACCTGTCTGGCATACGGCCTCGATCTCGCGCGCGAGGCGGCTCCGGTTCACCCGGCCGCGCATTACGCCATGGGCGGGGTGATGTCCGATCTGAACGGCCGCAGCACGGTGGCGGGGCTGTTCGCCGCCGGCGAGGTTGCCTGCACCGGCGTGCATGGCGCGAATCGTCTCGCGAGCAATTCGCTTTTGGAGGCTGTCGTGTTTGGCCTGCGCGCGGGCCGGGCGATGGCGACCTACGCTCACGAGAGCATCCCCTCGGGCGCGATTCGGCCGGCCATGCTCACGCCTGCGATCACGGAACGCGAGATCCGCGATCTG
>JASHSD010000030.1 GCA_030036985.1 Bryobacteraceae bacterium | reverse complement strand
AGTTTTTCTTCCAATTCCCGAATTGATTCGTAGGCGATGCATCTGTGACCGCGCACATCAAACTTCAGGTGGGCTGTGTCCTTCACCAGGAGCACCGTTGTGATACGGCAACCCCATGCATAACCTACCTCCAAGTACACATTCGGATTCGCATTTGACAGGTCTGCGATAACTATCGTCGAGGTCGAGATGCGGCGTTTGACCCACTCCATTACGTCGCCCGTAAACGATGAAAGATCCGCCCGCTCGCAGAGCATTCCGGCCCCGTTTACGGCGCCCTGGATTCCGTAATAAAAGACGTCATCCATTTCCCTGGCGAATGGCATTGCCACAAATACGTGCGGTTTGGCGGCAGACGCGTATCCGGCACTTCGTAGCGTTGCGTTTATCTGTCGTTCCGTTTCCTCCACCGAGCGTTGACCGCCGGCAGGAATCCCGTTTGGCAGTAATTTCTGAATGGACACGAGCATCCGTTCCGCACGACCGCCATTTTGTTCAATGAATGAAATTCGCTCAAGCGATCCTGGAAAATCCGCTGTATTTACTGCCTCGAGCAGACCCGCGAGTTCAGCCTCAAACGCCTCATTTTCATCCAGACCGTATCCCGGACCATGGAGTGTCAACGCTACATGCCTCGCTCCGGGCATCTCACCAGCCAAGGATGGGAGTGCCTTGCGCGCAAATTCCCGAATCTCGGCATAGCCGAATTCCCTGAGTGTTTTCACACCGACAAAGAGCGCGAACCGGGGCTTAATGCAGCCTCCCGTGTCGTGGAGCGTGAATCCATCAATTTTCGGCAAACGGACGTCACGCACCTCGCTCAGGCGATCATAAACGGCTCGATCCACCCCGTAAAGGCTCTGGGCATACTTCAGAACGAGCACGTCGGCGTCAAACTCCAGCGCATCAGCCTTGGTGACTTCAACAGCAATCTTTGGAGCTTGCCTCATAGCGCGTAACCACCGGTCGTGACCCAGTACGCAAAAATACCGGTCAATGTCACATAATACGTCCCCTCCATGCCGCTGCGCGACAAGGCTATTGTTCCAACGAGAAATCTGCCATAAGGGGAATCGACCCATTTCAATCTTTGAAAGCGCCGAGATCGGGGCTGCGAAGATAGAATCCGATCATGAGTGAGCAGTCCGTTGATCAGCCCGATTCCGGGCCGTTGGACGACGAAGAGACCGCCCACGCGGCGGACAGCCTCTCTGCTCTGCTCGACGCCGAAGAGAGTTCAGGCGACCCCGCACCTTCATCATTGATGCGATCCTGAAGGCTTGGCAACCCGCCTGGCCGCAATCGCACTCCTGCTCGCGACGCTCGCGATGGGCCTTTACGGCATCCATCGCAGCTTATGGCTCGACGAAACTTGGGTAGCAAACTCCGTCCTCGCGCCGAATCTTGCGGGTATGTTCTACTACCCCGACTGGCTGCAAACCACGCCCCCGGCGTTCCTGCTGCTGGTGCGCGGGGCAATCCGGATCTTCGGTCTCTCGAACGCAACCCTGCGAATTGTTCCGCTGACCCTGACCCTCGCAGCCGTCGCCGCGCTGATGGCAGTGGGCGCCCGTCTGCTCTCGCCCGCATTCGCGGTGCTGGCCGGCGCGCTGATGGCGTTCCATCCCACCGTCATCGAATACGCGAAAACCCTGAAGCAATACACGGCCGAAATGGCCGCGTCCGCCGCGATCCTCCTGGTTGCAATCCTCTATCTGCGCGAGCCATCGCGCCGCCGCTTCCTCTGGCTCGCTCTCGCATTCGCGCTCGCCCTGCCGATCGATTACGCCGCGGTCTTCCTTCTGCCCGGAATCGTCCTCGCCGTTTACGCGAACGGCGGAATGCGAAGAGCCGCGGCGCTCCTCGTGACCAGCGGCGCCATGCTCGCGCTCCTCTACGTCTTCTTCATCCGACCCAATCTCGCCCCGACCCTCCGCGCCTTCTGGACGCAAAGCGCGCAAGGCCTGACTCCGGGCCTGCTCGCGGCGTTGTTGTTCTGCGTCGCGGCCATCGCCATCGTGCGTTCCTGGGCCATCCTGATCGCCCTGCTGCCGTGCCTCCTGCTTGCGGCTACGAACGCGCTGCACTGGTATCCGAACAGTGCGCGCACCCGCCTGTTCGTGCTTCCCTGCTTCTTTCTGGGCGTCATGATCGTAGCGGAAAAATTCCGGGGCCGACGCCGCCTCATCACCGCGGGCGCATGGATCGTCACTATCGTCTTCGTCGCCAACGCCGCATGGAAACAGGTTCACGTACACCGCGACCGACCCGTCGAGGACTTCGCCGACGCCGTCGCCTTTCTCAACGATCAGGCCCTGCCTGGCGATCTGGTTCTCGTCCACGCATCCGTGAAAGAAGGATTCAAACTCTACACGCGCATGAATGGTTGGAATCACTTCCCGGCCGAATACGGCGACACCGGCTACCCCTGCTGCCGCCGCGCAGTCCGGACCACGCCGAACGCCGCCGCCGATCTCGACCGCATCGTCCCCGACCGGTGGGGCGGCCGCGTCTGGCTCTTCTACTCCACAAGGCCGAGCCACTGGGCGTACGTCGGCGTCGATGAAGGCCAACTTTGGGTCCGCGCCCTCCAAGCCAAAGGCTGCGGCCCCGTGATCTATCACACATGGCCGAACCTCGCGGTGGCAGTGGCTAGTTGCGGCTAGCGGCTCGGACATGCGACTTCAGTCGCGTCTCCGGCATAAGCACTCCTTCCGCGGACGCGACTGAAGTCGCGTGTCCGAATTGCGGCTGTGCCGTAAGATAACTGAATGGCTCAATCCGAATACGTCACCTTATCGGTTTCCGACGGCAGTTCCATGCGCGCATACGTCTCGCGACCCGCCTCCGGCCCGCGCGCGGGCCTGATCGTATTTCAGGAAGCGTTCGGCGTGAACTCCCACATCCGCGACGTCACCGACCGTTTCGCCAAAGAAGGCTATCTCTGCATCTCGCCCGAGCTGTTTCATCGCACCGCGCCGGGCCTCGAAGCGGGCTACACGAACTTCGGCGAGGTGATGCCGCACATGCAGGCAATAACCAACGACGGTCTCGAAGCGGATATCCGCGCCGCTCACGCCTGGCTGAAGCAAAGCGGTCAGACGAAGATCAGCGCGGTCGGCTACTGCATGGGCGGACGCACCGCCTGCCTCGCGGCCATGATCGTGCCGCTCGCCTGCAGCATCTCCTACTACGGCGGTGGAATCGGCCCCAGCCCCATGTTCCCCAGCCTGATCGACCGCATCAAGGACATCGGCGCGCCCATGCTCTTCTTCTGGGGCGGCCTCGATCAGCACATCGGACCCGACGCCGTGAAGGCCGTCAACGACGCCCTGCGCGCCGCGAAGAAGACCTGGATCAACGCCGAATTCTCCTTCGCCGACCATGGCTTTTTCTGCGACGCCCGCGCCAGCTACAACGCCGAAGCCGCGACGGAAGCCTGGGCTCTGACCCAAACGTTTCTTAGCACCCACAGCGCCTGAGGCCTGTATCACAATGGAAGCGATGCAACGCTTCGATCGAATTACGTGGAACGCGAACCAGATGAACGGCCAGCCGTGCATTCGCGGAATGCGATTGACAATGCGGCGAGTGGTTGAAGCGGTTGCACTCTATCCCAACCGGGACGATCTGTTCCGAAACTATCCCGACTTGGAGCCGGAAGACGTCCAACAGGCGCTGGCTTTCGCCGCAGCCAACCTCGAGGACGCGGCCAGGGAAACAACCGCCGCTTGACCGGCGCTGGTATCACACGAGTAGTTCTCGATCAGGGTGTTCCGCGGGATGCCGCCGACCCTCTGCGCTCCGGGCACCAAGGTTCACGAATTTCTCCGAAAACTGAGACCGTTTTTGAATCTTTCGCGGCCGACCGGCGATAAACTCGGAATATGACTGTGCAGGTCGCCAACCTCCTGGAGGCTTTCGAATCGCTTCCACCCGAAGAGAGGCGGGCCTTCACTGCCGAATTCCTGCTGCGTCTTCTTCCATTTGATTCAGGACCGCTGGACGATGAGGAAACGGTACATGCGGCAGACAGCCTTTTTGCTCTGGGCTTTGATTCTCCCGTCGGATTCCGCTGAGATCTCGCGATGATTGAGGTTTTAAAGGATCTCGTCAAGCAACCTTACTGGATCATTTCTCTGGCTCTGGGCGCCTGTTCGTAGCAATGCCGAGCGTAACCATCGACAAGGATAGCCGCTGGGCCACACACCCGCCGAGCACCTTCCTGCTTCCGGCGGTCGGAGTCGGCCTCCTGTTTCTCTCCGCAGCAGCCTTCGCATTTAACTCTTGGACGAAATACCTGACCGACAAGAACGCGGCCTCGGGCCTCGACCTTTCCAGGGTGAAGGAAAGTGGCGGGACAATGTCAACGACTGTAAGCGGATGTGAGGTCAGAGTCGTAGAAGGACGTTTGGAGAACTATGCCGACTCCGGAACGACCGTCGTGCTCCCCTGTAACGAATATTTCGATGACCACTGTGTTGGGGATACGAAGAGCGCGCTTGGGGCCTACGTTAGTCGTGTATTCGACGGTCAGGTCGACGCATTCATCTCGCTCGTCAAGAATGAATGCAAAGCGAAACTTGGCCCTGCCACCGAAGAGCAAAAGACCAGCGATGAGCGTGCCGAAAGCTTTGGCGCAGGCCGATGCCTGCTGCTCCCCAAACCGCTGGGCAAAGCATTGCCAGTGGCGCTCGTGTCGACCACAACGCAACGGTCGGGCCAAGGTCTCGCGGCCCGAATCTCCTATCTTTTTGACGGCATGCGCGAACTGGCCGCGAAGTTGGCGGACGCTCGCCTCAGTGATGTGACCATGCCTGTCCTGGGAGCGGGTCACGGTCGAATCGACACGCCACTTGCTTTCGTTGGACTTCTCCTGGCAGTCGTGGAGGCGGCCCGCTACGGACAAGGGGGACAGCGCTTGAGGAGGGTGACTATCGTTGTGTTTAAGCGGGACGAGGATACTGCGGCCCAAGTCGACCCGGTTGTCATACGGAGGGCGCTGGCGCTCATCAGTGCGGGGGATTGAGGGCCCAGAAACGCTGCTCGACCACGGGATGGACTGCCATGGATGATCCTTACAATCTTCAGCGTTTCGTCGATGCCCAGGCTCCGTGGTACGAGCGGGCCCGATCGGAACTACGCAGTGACAAGAAAGAGGGTCACTGGATGTGGTTTATTTTCCCTCAGCTTCGCGGCTTGGGGCACAGCCAGATGTCGATCACGTTTGCAATCTCCTGCCGGGAAGAAGCTGTGGCTTACCTGGAGCATCCGATTCTCGGCCCACGACTGACAGAATGCACTCAGCTTGTCAATGCCGTTGAGGGACGTTCAATCAGGCAGATTTTCGGTGATGTCGACGCGCTGAAATTCAGATCCTCGATGAGTCTATTCGGCATTGTCGCGCCTGAAAATCAAATTTTTAAGCTTGCGCTGCAAAAGTATTTCGGCGGGGAGCCTGATCCCTCAACGGTTGGTCACGTCTGACGTGAAAAGTGGTCGAGCTGCGACCTCGATGCGCATAACGCCGAATTCTCCTCCGCCGACCACGGCTTCTTCTGCGATGCCCGCGCCAGCTACAACTCCGAAGCGGCGGCGGAAGCCTGGGCTTTGACCCAAACGTTCCTTAGTACCCACAGCGCCTGAGGTTTGCGCTCGGCAGGAGGGTACCGTTGCCGGCCGGCCCCTCGGGCTCGTGCGGAGTTCGGTTTCCAGGCTGAACGTGCCGCTCTTGATCACTTCATCGAAAGCTTACGAAAATCGAGCGGGATCGTTACGGGTCCGCATCATTAGTGACTGCGTAAAACACCTGCTCCGGCAGTATTGCAAAAATGCAATACTATAGCCGGATGGCTTGGGCTGTGGATCTGCTCGACGATCGCGTTCGAGATGAACTCGAAGCGCTGCCACCCGATATGCAGGCCCGGTTTCGACGTATCGTCGAGCTGATCCAGGGATACGGGCTCGAACGAGTTCGTGAGCCGCACATAAAACATCTGGAAGGCCCTTTGTGGGAAATGCGCATGAAGGGTAAAGACGGAATATCACGGGCCGTCTACGTCACTGCGAAAGGCCAACGCATTGTCGTCGTCCGCGTGTTCGTCAAGAAAACGCAGAAGACGCCCCGGCGAGAGATTGAGATCGCCTTCCAAAGAGCCCAGGAGGTACAGGATCGATGAAACGCACGACGGTTGATGATCTCCACGAGAAATGGATGAAGAATCCGAAGTACCGGCGCGAATATGAGGCGCTGGAGGAAGAGTTTTCGCTTGCCGCCGCGCTGATTGAGGCGCGTGCCCATGCCGGCCTCACGCAGGAGCAGGTGGCGCAGCGTATGAAGACCACACAGGCCGTGGTCGCGCGCCTGGA
>JASHSD010000427.1 GCA_030036985.1 Bryobacteraceae bacterium | reverse complement strand
GGGATTATTCTCAAAATTAATTTCGGAATATTTCTCGGGGCAATTCCGAGATTTTCGGCGGTTGCCGACACCGAACATACAGGCGGTGATATGAGAGAGCATCGGCAAGCGGCGGTTCGGCCTTTGGTGGATCGAGTCGCCACGCACATCCACGACCCCGTGGCGCGGTTGAGATATCTGAGAGCCGCCGCAGGCGTTGCATCAAATGCCGGGCAACCTCAGTGGCGCTATATCGGCCGGATCTTCGTGATCGCCATTGCGCCGATCGCTCTCGCATGTGCGTGGCTGGTTCTGGTTCCGGCGATTTCTTCCCGTCTGGGGGCCGCGCTGCCTGCTCCGACAGCCCCGGCTCCGCCACTCAAGCCTGTGCCAACGCAGATCGACGACGGGCGGGCGGCAACAGACGTCTGGCTGGTGGAAAAGAGCGCCGATTCCGAGACGTACAGCAACGGGCTGCGAATCGACAACCGTTTCCTCGTTACAACGCGCCCACGCTCCTTCCTGGCATTTCCGGCCGACGGGGGACGACCCGTGCGACGCAGTGAGCCGGTGGGCATTGTTTTTCACACCACGGAGAGCCCGCAGGCTCCTTTCGAAGAGGACGAGAATCGGGTCCTGAAGCGAATCGGCGAATCGCTGCTGGAGTATGTGCGGCGGATACATGCGTACAACTTCGTCATCGACCGGTTCGGGAGGGTGTACCGGGTGGTGGCCGAGGACCAGGTCGCCAACCACGCCGGCCACTCCGTCTGGGCGGATGAGAACTGGTTCTATGTAAATCTGAACGAGAGCTTTCTGGGGATCTCGTTCGAAGCGGCCAGTCCCACGGCGCAATCGAACACGGAAGCGACTCCTGCGCAGGTCCGCTCCGCGGCCGTGTTGGTCGAGATGCTGCGCCTGCGGTTCCGGATTCCCGCCTCGAATTACGTCACGCACGCACAGGTTTCGGTCAATCCGTCGAACATGCGGGTGGGGTTGCATGTCGACTGGGCTTCGGGTTTCCCGTTCGCGGCTGTGGGGCTGGCGGACAACGACGCCGCGCCGTTGCCCTCGTTGTGGGCCTTCGGATTCGATTGCGATGAGCACTTCACCCGTGGCGTGGGCGCGGCCATGCGCGACGGGATCGGCGAAGCGGAAGCGATGCTCGCGCAAAAGGCTGCCGCCGCCGGCCTGCGCCCAGAGGAGTATAAGGAAAGGTTGCGCAAGCGATATCGTGAGATGCTGGCTCAGGTCAGCGCGCGCGATGTAGAGTAGAGGTAATTTGAGTACACCATCCTTGAGCGCAGCATCCCCGATCCCCGCCGCGGTAAAAAGCGTCGAAACCAGATTATTCATCGGAGGTGAATTCGTCCCCGCAGCCGAGGGCGGACTCATCCCCGTCTACAACCCGCACGACAACAGCCTGCTGGCCAAGGTTGCCGAAGCCACGCCGGTCGATATCGATCGCGCGGTGGCCGCGGCGCGGGCGGCATTCCCCGCGTGGAAGCGCACGACGGCGGCCGAGCGCGGCAGGCTTTTGCTGAAAGTCGCCGACGCGATCGAGGCGGATGCGGAATACCTGAGCGAACTGGAAACGCTCGACACGGGCCACCCCATTCGCGATACGAAGGGCCTTGATGTGCCGCGCACGGCGGCGGCGTTTCGCTACTTCGGCGGCATCGCGGATAAGGTCCGCGGCACGGTGAATCCGGTCGACAACGGGTTTCTGAACTACGTCACGCGCGAGCCGGTGGGGGTGGTGGGCGCGATCGTGCCCTGGAATTTTCCGCTGCTGTTCACCAGTTGGAAAATGGGTCCGGCGCTTGCGGCGGGCAATACGGTGGTGCTGAAGCAGGCGGAGCTTACGCCGCTCACCACGCTGCGGATTGCGCGACTGATGGCAGAGGTCGGCATTCCGCCGGGCGTGGTCAATATCGTCCCCGGCTACGGTCACAGCGCGGGCCAGTACCTGGCCGAGCACAAAGGCATCAACAAGATTTCGTTCACGGGTTCGACGGTCACCGGCCGAAAGGTCGTCGCGGCTTCCGCCGGAAATCTGAAGCGCGTCCAACTGGAACTGGGCGGCAAGGGCGCGAACATCGTATTCGACGACGCGCCGCTCGATGCGGCTGTGGCCGGCGCCGCCTTCGCCATCTTCCATAACCAGGGCCAAGCCTGCATCGCCGGCTCGCGGCTGTTGCTGCAGGAGAGCATCGCCGACGCGTTTCTGGAAAAATTCCTCGGCCTCGCGTGGTCGATCCGCGTGGGCAATCCGCTCGATCCGCAGACCGAAATGGGTCCGCTGACTTCCCCCGGCCATCGCGACCGGGTCCTCAGTTATATCGGGATCGCGAAAGAACAGGGAAGCGCGGTTCTGCTCGGAGGCGGTCCGCCGAACGATCCCGCGCTGCAGGCGGGATGCTATGTGATGCCGACGGTCGTGACCGCGCAGCCCGGCGACCGCGTATGTCAGGAAGAAGTGTTCGGACCGTTCGTGAGCGTCACGCGATTTCGCGACGAAGCCGAGGTGATCGACATCGCCAACGCGACCGAGTACGGACTCGGCGGAGGTCTGTGGACGCGCGATTTGCAACGCGGCCATCGTGTGGCTTCGGCCATCAATACCGGCATGGTGTGGGTCAACAGCTACAAGCGCGTCAATCCCGGATCGCCGTTCGGCGGGGTCGGACAATCGGGCTATGGCCGCGAAATGGGCTTCGAGGCGATGCACGAATACACGGATGCGAAGTCGGTGTGGATCAATGTCGACGCGCAGACCCCGCCGTTCTACAAGCGGTAAACAGGCATGGAAAATTCGGCCGCTCTGCCTGCCAGGACGCGTTTCACCACCGAAGACGATATCACCGCGGAAGTGCTGCGGCGATTCGAGCGCACGGACGATCCGCGTCTGCGCAAGATCATGCTGAGCCTGACAAAGCATATCCACGCCTTCGTCAAAGACGTGCGACTGAAGGAGTCCGAATGGTGGAACGCGATCGAATTCCTCACCGCCACGGGACAGATGTTCGGATAAGCGCAGGAGTTCATCCTGCTCTCGGACACGATGGGCGCTTCCATGCTGGTGGATCTGATCAGCAACGGCAAACCGCCGGGCGCGACGGAATCGACTGTGTTCGGGCCTTTCTATCGCGAAGGCGGACCGGAGATGCCCTCGGGCGGCAACGTGGCCGAGGGCGCGGAAGGCGGCACGCCGACTGTCGTGTACGGACGCGTGCCGGATATGACAGGGAAATCCCATCGTGGGCGCGGCGCTCGAGTGTGGCAGGCCGATCCCGAAGGGTTATACGATTCGCAGCGACCCGAAATCGCCGATGAGCTGCGCATGCGCGGCATCTTCCACAGCGGCGCCGATGGAAGTTACGTGATTCGGACCACGCGGCCGGTGCATTACCAGATCCCGGCCGACGGGCCGGTGGGCGAGATGCCGGCGACGATGAAGCGGCATCCGTGGCGTCCCGCGCATATTCATTTCAAGATCACCGCGCCGGGTTATTCGCCTTTGACGACGCATTTGTTCGATAACGCCGACGAATATCTCGACTCCGACGCGGTATTCGGCGTGAAGGATTCGCTGATCTGCGAATTCCCGCTGCACACGACGCGAGATGAGGACTCGGCGAGACTCGGTATCGACCCGCCGTTCTGCACCGCGCATTACGATTTCGTCCTCGCGCCTGCGTGAGGGAGATTATCATGGGCTCATGGGTACTCGAGCCAAGGGCCGCGGCCGGGCGGCTTCTTCAGTGAGGCAGAGCGTAACCATTCCAGCCCTAACCGTCCCAGCCCAACTCGCGGCGGAAGTCCGGCGTATTGCCAGGCAAAGACATTTAACGGTCGGCCGCGCGCTGGTCGCGCTGGCGGAGAAAGGCGTCGAGGCGGAAGCCGAGGCCCGTGAAGAGCTCACAAATGCGTATCAGCGCTTCATGTCGGAAGGCGATGCGGATCGTAAGAACGAGGCGGGCAAGGAACTAATCCGGGCCATCTTCGGGAAGACCGCGATTTGCCGAAGATTCGATTCGCTGATCTTCCGCGCCCGGTCTGGGAGCACCTGCTGGAGCGCGTGGGCCAGCGGGAGATCTCGCTGGAAGATCTTCGCCGCCTGCAGGATTGGGTGAAAACCGCGCCGGAGTCTCCGGACGGCGATTGGTGCAAAGACTTCGGCTCATTCATCCTAAATCCGGCAGTTCAGCCGGTACCCGGCCCGATTCGTTGTTTGCCGCCAACGAGATCCAACTGCTGCGCAGATCACCATTTTGGTGACAACCACATCTCTCTCAATCAGTTGCAGCCACGGATGAATCGCCGATCTCTCTGTCCGCAACTGCCGGATTTAGGTTCATTTTTTGCGGCTCGGGGGAAATGCCCAAAACCGTTCTGGCAAAAGGCATGAAACCGTTTGGCGAACGGATCGAATAGTCGGCGTCAGCGACTCGCGACCACAGGTCCCGCGTCCGAACGTTTCAGATGAAAATGCAGCAGAGCCAGGCCTTCGATGGGGCCGGCGTCGTTATGCGCAGGCTCGAACTTCCAGTTGCGCGCGGCGCGGATAACCGCGTCGGCGATCGGGGCGTCGACGTCGTGATCCTTCAACTCCGCCCTGGTCACGGAGCCGCTTCGGCCGACGAACACCTTCACGTCAACCGTCCCCGCTCCGTCGATTTCGGACAGGAGAGCGTCCGATAACCTCGGCTTTACCTCACGCAGCGGCCGCGGGGGAGTCACGCCGCTCTGATCGTTCCCATGCAACAGATGCTCGGGCGAAACTTTGCCCCACATTTTTTTCCAGACGGATCGGCCGACCGGCTCCACGGTCACGGACGTGATGAGCTTCGGAGCGGGCGGAGGCGGAATGGACGGCGTGACCGCCGGGGACGTCACGGTGGGCGTGGGAACCACGACCGCGGGAGGCGCCGGAATCGGGGGCGGCGTCACCACCGCGACCTGCGGAAAGACGCGGAAGGTGGGTTTGGGTACGGGCTCCGCCGCGTCGCCGGAGTCCGCTTTGCTCTCGCCGCTTTGGGATTTCGCCGTCGCCGTTAACTGCGGCGAAGGCAGGGGCGCGGCTGCGGGCACGGTCGGGCTTTCCTGCAGCCAACGAACCGACTCGGTCGACGAGCGCCCCGGCGCCAACAGCTGTAGCTGGAAGCTGATGTCGTCGCTCTCCGGCACGTAGACCACCCGGCCGGTTTGGAGATCCGTACGATCCAGCCGCAATTCCCGCCGCTTATCCGCGTCCGTGATCACGAGCAGCGCGGATTGGGCCCGTTGCGCATCCGGGGCCGCGCGGTTCCAGGTGAGGATCGCGCTTCCGTCCCGGCGTTCGACATGCAGCGAGACTCCGGCATCCGGGGTCGCCGCGGGCCGAGGGGCCTCACTGGGCTCGGCCTGGGCCGTCGCGGCATGGCTGCGCGACCACATCGTCAACGAGACGATCAGCATGGCCGCCGCCGCGCCCGATAAAGCCCAAGAATGCCACGCGCGTGCGGGCGCCGTCAGGTTCGTCACCTCGGGCTCGGCAGGCTCGGGCGTGGGAGCGGCAACGATCGGAAAACCGCCTTCGAGCAACACGCCGGCATTGAACGGAAAGGTCTCCAACGGGTGAAATGCGTCGTCGCTCCAGATCCCGATGCGCGCTTCGCCCGGCTGGTCGATGAACGGTTGCACCAACAGGCAAAGGGACGGCTGCCTGCTGAACAGATCGCGCGCGATCTCGATGTCCTGTGCGTTGAACTCCGGTTCCGAGCCTGTCCGGCTGCGGAAGAAACCGACCGCCTGAGGTTCGCCGGGAGGTTGATTGCGCCGGCGCGACACCACCTGCTCGAAGAGCAGCCGATCATGCGGAGAAAATTCGTAAGAGGGACCGTACTCATGCTCGCATTCGACCGTCTCGTACGCTTCGACGAAGATGGTTTGGCGCCCGTCCTCACGCAGTTCCACGCGGCCCAGCAGGATCCCGCCGATTTCGAGGCCGCGTTTGGGAATCGACCTGAGCGCCTCCAGCATTTCGAAACCAAGCTGATGGACCAGGCTCAGTCGAACATGCACTGCGGCGGGGCTGTCCGAGGCATCCGGGACATAAAATGATTCGAGTTCGGGGGTGTGTGACATAAACGACAGTCCCTTCCAACCCGCGATGTTAAGCACGTAGGGTGCCTAACCCGCCCCAACGCCCGTCCCCAAACGAAAGCGGAAACTTACTCCGACGCCTTCATTTTCCGCGCATCCGATGCCGTGATCCAGTGCCCGTCCAGCATCAGATCCACGGACTGTGCAAATTTGTCCCGATATGCGTTGTAGTTGCCGTAAAGCTGTTCGAGATGCAACCAGGTGTACGGAATCGTCCGTCCCAGCTCGCGGCAGGTTCCGGGGCCGGGAGTTGTCGTGGTGTATGTGGCCGCGGGAACGTCCACATACGGATTGCGCACCCCCCCGGTCACGATGTCGCCGGTTATGGTAATCCGCTCGGCCTTGGGCGGCACGATGCCCTTGCTCACCCACAGTTCCAGATTCGCCATCGCGCCATCGAGTACGTACTTGAGGAGCGGATGATCCTGCATCATTATCTCCGGGGTGCAGCGCACGTTGAACGGCCAGTCGGGCGTGCCCTGACCGGGCGCTCCTGTGGCTGCCAATTGATCCGGAAAGCCGGGCATATCCTGATAAGCCCACTTATCGATGTGCGCGGCGCCGGCAACTTCGTAGATGCGGAAGCGATCGTTCGCTTCGTCGCTGTCGGCGCGGCGATAGGCGTCGCTGATCTCGCCCTGCGCCACAACCAGCATGACCGGAGCGGCAG
>JASHSD010000426.1 GCA_030036985.1 Bryobacteraceae bacterium | reverse complement strand
GAGATAAGAATCTGCGACATAGAAGTTCTCCTTTTAAAAAAACAGATTCAGGACATACGTTTCATTTGTGCCGGCTTTGGTGATCGGGACCTGAAGATGAATCTTGTCCCTTGGGCCTTTTTTGGGCGCCGGAATATACAGGAAGCCGTGCAGAGACGTCCCTGGGGAGAGGGTTGCGCTTCGGATCTCTTTTTTCACCAGGTTCTGTTCAATCTCCGTGGCGTTGGTGATCAACGCCATGGCGATAAGGCCGGGGCCGAGCAGTACCAGACTTTCTCCCACTTTGGAGCGCACCTGCGGCGTAGGGTCGCTCGAAACACCCGCGTAACCGACATTGCTTTTTTCAAACAGAAAGCTGTCCGCGCTCGATCCGTTCTGAATAACGACGAACACCGGGATGAAGCCCTTGGGCGTGAGTTCTGTGGCGAAGTAGGTCTTTTGTTCTTTAAGGTCTTCAATCGGCTGAACGCCTATCTTCAGCTCACCTTTTTCAGCTGTTACCGGGTAATCGTCCACCGATCGCACGTCATAATCCGGAAACTTGTGCCCAGCGAAAGCAGACCGCGCCAAGAGCAAGGCGACGAGGCCGGCAGAAATCCCTAAAACACGGGTCGTAA
Organism: Bryobacteraceae bacterium; assembly: GCA_030036985.1. GTDB lineage: Bacteria > Acidobacteriota > Terriglobia > Bryobacterales > Bryobacteraceae > BOG-234. The sequence goes on along the minus strand of JASHSD010000426.1, from coordinate 7,426 downwards.
GCACTTAATTTCGCTCCTCAATCGGCCATGCCGGCCGCGTCTCAATCAACCACGACACCTACCGAACAGATAAAGCCTCAGACTTCCCCCCATACCCCGGACCGATGAGCCTATCACGCGCATACCCAGTCGCGCAACCCCCAAACTGGGGGGAACGGGGCCCCGGCCCACTTCGATATGAAGTAGGACGGGGAAACGTTTTGCGCTGGAGGCAGATTTTTTCGGATTCAAATGGGTACTACAAGTACTGCCTGCTGTCTAAGGCTGTCCCGGTCGTCATTTAACCCCTGAACGCGGTGGCGGCAGTCGGCTTTTCAATGCCGGAAGCTTTCTGCAAATGCGGGAAGAATGTCAGGCAGGTAATGTTTCACGGCCATGACGTAGGCCGCCTCCACAACAATCACGAGGAGCGCGGGGACACCAACGCGCCAGACGGCGAATTCTTTGACGGTATCCGGAGCTCTCGGTTCACGCGGGCGGCGAACAACACCCACAACGCCCCCTATCGCCATAGCGGGAAGAGAACATTGCACCGCGCCACTGACAGCGCCGCCGAGCATGAATGACAGCTAACCGTTGAGGCCACTGAAGAATGGCAGAGCGGCACCGGCCAGGCCGGCGAGGTTTCGCAGCCCTTGAGGCAACAGTTTGCCGACCGCGGGACAGCGGTCACCACAGCGCAAACGGGAAGCGCCATCAGCATGGCTCCCGACATCGGGTTCACCTGAAACAGGAACAATCCATCCACGAAAATCCCGATTCCACAGCCGATCGCCAAGCCTAAGAACAGCCCCGCCCGGCTGTAATGGCGCACCGGCCAATAGAGCCTGGCCAGCCGTTCGTGACGTCGCGCAAATTCCCGCAGCGTGCCGTTCCAAGTGATCAGCCGGCCCTTCGAGCCAGCGGTTCTGGATGAGACCGGCATGTCTTGGGTAAGTCTGTCGGCGAGAATGTCGGCCGCCATAGCGTCCAGGGTTGCCTCGGCAGTTTCTTCGCAATACCGGACGTTTCCGAAATCGCCTGCCGACACTTCCACATCGAGCAGCGCCGTCCGCGTTTGCGAGGTCCCGACCTCTTTGACCACCGTTCCCGCGGGAATAAAACCAATCGCTCCCGAGTCGGCCCGGATTTCCAGCAATTGTCTGTCCCCGCATTTCGCGGCGCCGATCAGCGCGAACCGATCACCATACCGGAGGCGCATCGTCGGCTCCAACCCCTCCTCCGGCGACGTGGTCGCGTCAGCGATATCCTGCGCGAGGGTAACGGGACGAACCCGCCAGGTCCGGGTGTTGCCGGGCAGAAAGCCGAGTTTCCCGCCGGCGCAGGCGGCGACCCAATCCGACCCGGAGGCCCTGACCGTGTTGCCCAGAACCACCTCGTCGCCCGCGCGCAGCTCGGCCACAATCGGCGAAGCCCCAGCCGCGCCCTCGCGAAGCAATGCCGTTTCGTCCAATACGCGAGCCTTCATGACCGCCCCCTTTACACCCAAGTATGTGAAGACGACGGGAAACGTTTTGCCGCGGGCGCGAATTTGTTTTGGTTGGAAGTGCGCGCACCCGTACTACAGGTGTTGCTGCAGAAGAACCCGGAGGTTTTCGCGAGCCACAGCGAAACCGGGATCGATCGCCAGCGCCTTCCTGAAGTTCTCCTCCGCCTTGTCGCGCTTGCCTTCGCCTGCATATAACGTCCCAAGAGCGTTGTAAGGTTCGGCGCGCGCGGCCTCCAGTTTTTCCGCCGCCAGGTAGGACGCCTCGGCGTCTTTCCGGCGGTTTAACGTCTGGTACAGCACCCCGAGGTTATAAGGCAGGTAAAAATAACGGGGCGCGAGGTCCATCGCATGACGATAAGCGTGGATAGCCGCCGTGTAATTGCCGGCCTGGGTATAGGCGAGCGCCCGATTATGCCACGGATAAGCCCACTGGGGGGCGCGGCGAATAGCATCGTCGAATGCTGCGAGGGCGCGGGTATAATCGGCCCTCTCGAGCCAGAGAACGCCGAGGGCGTTGTACGCGAGAGCGTCCGAAGGATCCAATTGGATGGCTTTATCGAGCAAAGGAATTGCCTGATCGTAGCGCTTGTCGAAAACCGCGATGCGGCCTTCGCAAAAGGCCTCGCGAGCCTGGAGCCACAACGATTCGGGCGCCAGTTTGACGGCGGCTTTGAAATCGGAGTCCGCAGCCGCGAACTGCGCCCGGCTAACGGGAGACTCGTCGCCTTCCAGATACCGCAGAATTACCTGCTGTGCTCGATTCTCGATTTCGATGAGCGGATCCGCGCTGTCGAAACCGCGCGCGATCAGCGTCCCCGGCTGAGACTGGGAGAAGGGCGTTCGGGTATCGCCCAGACTCAGGCTCGCCAGACTGACCTTCACGTCGATATTTCCAAATTCCACGGGATACTGGTCGTGTTGGGTGAAGACGGAGACTTTATCGCGAACGTAGTCGACCAGACTGTAAAGCTTGGCCCCGGGCCTTCCCGGGATGCCGCCGGTCAGCGCCTCGTTCAGATACCAGCTGAACACTCCATGGCCACCACCAAGACTTGGGTCTTCGAAGGAGGCCTCATGGGGCTTGCTTGCCGCATAACCGAACAGGAATCCGTTTGTGGGCGCATCGAATTCGTTGAAACTGAAATGCCCCGAATGGCAGGCGTCGATCCACGCAATCACCATCTTGACCCCAGCGAGTTCGGATGTCAGGTCGTCGCTGATCTCTTTCATGGGAATCGCGGTAGCCACGGCGTTCTCGGGATTGGTGTCGGTAGCGACTATGTAGGCCTCGCGTCCGGCCTCCATGCCGTGCGAGGCGATAAAAACGACCACTCGCTCCGCATGCAGGCGCTTGACTGTCGCGAATGCGCTCCGGATGGCAGCCGCTGTGGCTTCGCCGTTAATCAGCCGCCGGATGTGATCGGCCGGAATAGCCCCTCCCTCCGGATTTACCAGGTAATCGTAGATCATCTGAGCGTCACGATCCGCAAAATCCAATTGAGAGGACTGGGGTCCCTGATATTTGGATATTCCGATAACAATAGCCCAAGTGCCGCGTCCCCGAGGTGAAACGGGCTGTTTTCGCGCCGCGACTGCCTCGCCATGCTGAAACAACCGCGTCTTCCATTGGGGCGCGTTCGGCCAGTAGGAAGCAAGAGTCTTTGAGACGGCCAGGGCTTCCGTCTCCTGTTTGTTCCTCTCGGCGTTCGCAAGTCTGGCCAACAGGTCCTCGACGTCCTTTTCGCTGTCGGGTGGCGTCACCGCCGGGCTGAGGGCCTGCACATCGGACTGGCCGAAAAGAGATGCGCCGAGGTGATACTTCGTTGCGGGGAAATCCCGGCTGAAACCGGGAAGTTCGCACGGCGACAGATGCCGCGTAGAGACGCGCCAGGGACCTCGCACCTTGGCCTCATTGTTGCCGATCTCCCCGGCTGCGCCTTTGGGCAGGTCGACGGCCGTGCCGGAAGGACAGAACAGAAGGGTGGTGCCGTTCGGGTCGCCCGTGTTGATCCGATCGCCCGCAAACAGGACCTCTCCGCGGTGCAGAGCCAGGTCCGATTCGTCCGGCGGCCGACGGTAGGTTCCGCCTTCGCCCGACAATACAACGGCAACGGGGTGGTCCGCCGCAGCCAGCGTCCAGGCAATGACCATAACGACGATTGCTAGGCGGGCAGCCCGCCGGCACTGAGTCGGAAGCATTTCAGATAATACGAGATTTTAGTATGATTGACCTCACATGCGGGTAGCGCGATTTCTGATATGGCTGCTCTTAGCGCTATCCGCAGCAGGGCAAACCACACAAGGCATTGTCGCCGGCCGAATTACGGATCTCACCAGCGGCCAGGCGATCTCCGGCGCGGTGGTTTCGTGGACCAGCGACGATACGAACGCCCGCGGCGCGCAGAAAAGCGGCGGTGCCGGCTATTATGCGCTGGCTCCGCTCTCGCCCGGAGGATACGTGATCCGCGTGGAAGCGGACGGATACCAGCCCAGGGAGTTGCATGAGATAGAACTGGCTGTGGCCGGCCGCGTCGACATCGACTTTGCACTGCGGCCTTTGAGTGAGACACTGGCTTCCACGTCGGCACGCTCCGTGTCGCTTCCGGGCAATCCGTTCCGCGTACCCATCTTTGGCCCCGACGTTGAGCTCATGACTGTGCCGATTGTGGTTCCAAACGAAGAGCAAGGCCTGCTCGACGCCACCCGCTCCGAGCTGATCGATCCCGTCACTATCAACGACCTGCCTTTCTTCGGACGCGATATCTACACCATGTTGGTAATGCAGCCGGGGGTGAGCTCCGACGGCGGCACTGTGCGGGGCCTCGGCTTGTCCATCGATGGTCAGAGGCCTACCGCCGCCAACTTCCTTCTGGACGGGGTCGAAGCCAACAATTACCTGTTGAGCGGTCCAAGCTTCGCCATCAACCCCGAAGCTGTCCAGGAATATCGCGTCTCTATGGGTAATTATTCGGCGGAATACGGATTTTCCAGCGGATATATCGCGAATGCAATTACGCGCTCCGGCACGAATTCCTGGCACGGCACAGGTTGGATATACGGAAAGGACCAGGCGCTGGACGCCAACGAATTCCAGAATAATCGCCAGGGCATTCAGCGCCCCGCTCTGAGAGAGTTTCAACCCGGATATCAAGTGGGCGGACCATTGAGACGCGACCGCTATTTTATTTCGAGCTCGTTCGAATATCTGTCCAGCCTTGACCACGCTCAACCGGTCACTATGAATCTTCCGACCACCCTGCTTGTCTCAGCCACAGCCGCTGACAGCATCGCGCGGCGCCTGCTTGAGGGATTCCCCGGGCCGGTGCTTCCGAGCACGACCAGTCTGGCCGCTCCCTACACGGTGGCCGCGCCGGTTCAGGTGAATCGATGGACGGCCCTCGAAAGATTCGACGGACTCAGTGAAAGCGGAGCGGAGAGATTCACCGCCAGGCTCGCCGCGGGCCAGACCACGGAGCCGGACTTCATCTGGAGTCCTTATCCGGCCTTTGTCTCGGGACTCAATGAACCGGCGGCCAATCTGGCGGGATCTCTGACCAGTTCGATACAGCCGCAACTCTCCAACGAGCTGCGTTTCAGCTGGAGCCGGGATGCGATCGAGTGGAACCGCGCGAATCCGCAGATTCCGACTCTGATCGACTCGTCGCCGCAGGACGTGATCCTTCCGGGAAGCTTGGCCTTCTATAGTTTTCTCGACCGGAACCACACCGCGCAATTGGGAGACGAAGCTTTTCGCGTATTCGGCCGGCACATCGTTCGGTTCGGAGGAGATTTTCTTCTTCGGTATCAAAATGGATTTCTCTCCGCGGGTCAGGGCGGACGCTATAGTTTCCCTACTGTTGTCGCGTTTGCGGCGGACCTGCCGTCGGAATTTTCGGTCACCCTCAATCGTCAGGATCTGCCCGCCTTGAGCGCACCGAATTTCGATCGTGAGTATCGCTACTTTCAAATGGCTGGTTTTTTTCAGGATACATGGCAATTGTCTCCCCGATGGACTCTCAATCTTGGAGTGCGGGATGAATTTCTCGGCGCTCCGGTGAATATCGGGGCGCAAAAGGACGCGATCGTCTCATTGGGCGGCGGTACGGGTTTCCCCTCGCTTCTATCGTCGGCCCAACTCAGCTTTCCAGCGGGAGGCGATGAGCCGCTGTACCACGCCCCCGCGTCCAACTGGTCTTACCGGGTCGGTCTATCGCACGATCTTTTCGGAAATAATCAGACCGTATTTCGCGCCGGCGCCGGAATATTTTACGACCGGCCATTCGACGACATCTGGCAGAGCATGCAGAGCAATAACCTGGAACTCGCCACGTTCAATTACCAGCCACGTCCGGGTGGTTATCTGGCGCCGATTTCCACCGTGCTGCCTCTGTATGCACAGCAGCCGTTAGCATCCGATTTCCCCCCGCTGACCCTGTTCCAGTCCAATTGGAAAACGGGTTACGCGATGACTCAGTTCGCGGGAATCCAGCAGCGTATCGGCGAAAGCTGGGATGCGGAGGTTCAGGGAGTGATGTCTCTGGACAGACATTTGCTGACCACAGACGTAATCAATCGCCCTTTCAGCGTCGTGGCTTCCGGCGCCGCCGCCGATAACTATAATCTGAGTTACAATCCCTCGCTCCCGGAGATTTACTACAGGGGCAGTCAGGGATCTTCTAATTACGATGCGCTGAACGTCATCGTTCACTACCGCGCCCGCCGCTATCTTTTTTACGCGGCCTATACTTGGAGCCATTCCATTGACAACCAAAGCGACCCTCTTGCGGGCGATTTCTTCGACCTGAATTTCGTGAGCCTGACTCCGGTGGCTTCCAGCGACTCCGGCGGCACATTTGCGCGGCAGTTCGATAGTAACGCCGACCGCGGCGACTCCGATTTCGACCAGCGCCAAAATCTGGTTTTCTATTCCATTTGGAATCTGCCTTCTCCGGGGCGGCTGCGACCCATCCTGGGTGGCTGGAAAGTGTCGCAGATGGCGGCCTTCCGTTCCGGTTTCCCATTCTCCGTTTATGCCCCGAGCACCGAACCCGCGTCCGGCGGAACGATCCTGAACAACCGGGCAGATGTGGACGGCCCCGGATTGTTGGTTTCGCCGGTGGCTGTTCCGGGTGGTTATCAAATCATCGATGCCTCGTCTTTCAGCGTTCCCATGGATGGAAATCTCGGGACGTCCGGCCGGAATGCCTTTCGCGGCCCGGGTTTCTACAATCTCGACGCTTCGATCAGCCGTACATTCAGCGTACCGGGCATGAGCGAGTCTTCGCGACTGGTATTACGGGCCGATTTTTTTAATGTCCTGAATCACGCCAACCTGGGCCAGCCCGACTCGGTAATGACGTCCCCGACCTTCGGAATAGCCCAGTACGGCAGAATCGGTACGGACTCGGGATTTCCCGCTCTAATGCCGTTCGTCGAGACCGCGCGGCAAGTGCAGATAATGGTTCGGCTGACGTTCTAATGCTTTCGGAACAGTCGATGCGTCACATGCCGGGATCGAAGGCGCCATTGGGGAGGAGCACCTCGCACACAGGGGTTTTGAAAGAGGATTGCCTTATCCCGCGCGCCGCCGCTCTCGATCCAACGCCTCGTGAAGCAGCATCTTCATGTAGGTTTGGTATCCGATCCCCTTCTTTTCGGCCAACTCCCGCGCGCGCTCGATATCGACGACCGGTATGCGGATTGTGATGTTCCTCGATTCGCGGGTTTCCCGAACCAGACGTTCCGCAGTCCCCCGGCGAATCGAGCCTTCTTTCATCGCCTTCCGAAATTCGTCCTCCGCCATCTGGCGATTCTCATACCACCATTTGGCTTCCCCCGCTTCGGTCGCGAACTTCGGAACCACGGGGCGAGTCGGTTTCTTCTCAGGCACTATCACCATTATTCATGTTTTGTATGTATACTTCAGCGGCCCCGAGA
>JASHSD010000425.1 GCA_030036985.1 Bryobacteraceae bacterium | reverse complement strand
CAACCGCTGGCCCGACACGATGCCGCAGTACACCGTCGGCCATACTTTGCGCGTGGCGGAGTTGGAGGCGAGGATGGCCGCCATTCCGGGACTGCACCTTGCCGGCAACGCCTACCACGGGATTGGCATTCCGGATTCCGTGCGCAGCGCGAAGGAGGCAGTCGTGCGGATCTCGAACGGGCGGTAACGTAGATTTTCCAAGCTTATCGGTGGATCTGGCGTTTCGGCGCTGTGATGAGTCCGGATGTGGGGCCAAGGCTTCGGCCCTGCGGCTGGGCTTTCGCCCGGTGTTTTCGACCCGAACTCGATGGGTTTTCAGCGATGCAGCCGCCCTTCCGGGAGTCACTCAGATCCGACGGTTGGGTGCGGTTTTGATCGGTCTCGGGCCGGGCAGAAGCCCGACCGCAGGCCCGAAGGCCTGGCCCCACAAAAAAATGATGGCATCCTGCCCTACATCCGGCTACGTCCGCGCGGGGTCGGGTTGGGCGACCGCGGAAACCACCTCGCCCGTCTTCCGCTCGTCGCGCAGACGCAGCGCGACATCGCTCTCCGCAATGACTCCCACGACACGTTCCGCGTTGTCTACGATCAGCACGCGCCGGACGCGGTTCTTCTCCATCAGATCGAGCGCCTTCCCATAATCGTCGTCAGGGGAGCAACAAATCGCCGGATGCGACACCGCCACTTCCACCGCCGTTGTCTCCGGGTCCAGCCCTTTGGCCACGATCCTGAGCGCCAGATCGCGATCGGTCACGACGCCGAGGGCCTTCTTTTCCTTGCGGTTCTCGACCACCGGAAGGATGCCGATATCGTGTCTCTTCATCATCCGCGCCACGTGAGTTGCCGTATCGGACGCGAGGCAACAGATCGGATTCTTGGTCATGATGTCGCGGCATTTCTCCGGCGTTACCGGCCGAAAGAAAAGCTCGGATTCCCCATGATCCGCGAATCCAGCCGCGCCGCGTCCGCCCTGGCCCCATGAGGCCATGCCGACGATCGGGGCGTCACCCGCCGGATGCGGACCCGAAACGCGGTACACGCCCGTTTTGCCGATTTCGTCTTTTCTGCCGGCGCCGCCGCCGGGCATTCCGGACTCCCGTTTATCTATGGTTTGAGATCTGCCCATACCAATAATCGAGCAAATGGCGGTCCACATGCATCGGGAGGTACGGAGGGCTCGTGTCATCGACATTGATTTCCGGGACCTCGGTTGTACCGACTCCCGCAGCGCCCCAAGGCAGTAGCGAATTACCCGCGTTCTTTGAGCGAATATCCGCAAGCGGCGGCGAATTCATCGTCTACGACGACGGCTATCGCGGCTGGACCTGGAGCCACGCGGACATCGCGCGCATCACCGGGGCATTCCGCGCGCGGCTGCGGCGCGAAGGCATCCGCAAAGGAGAAACGATCATTATCTGGTCGGAGAGCCGGCCGGGATGGATTGCGGCGCTGTGGGCGTCGATCCTCGAAGGCGTCGCTTTGGTCCCGCTCGATCCGCAAACCTCCATGAGCCTGTTTCACAAGATCAGGCAGAAGGTTCAGCCGCGTTTGATTCTCCGCGGGGATCGGATGCCCGAAATTGGCCGTGAGATTGAAGGCGCGCGGGTTTTATCCGTATCGGAAATCGAAAGCGCAGGCAATGAGAGCAATGACACGGCGCCCGCGCCGGTTCCGCTCACCGCCGACGATGTGGCGGAGATCGTCTTCACTTCCGGCACGACGGCCGAACCGAAAGGCGTGATCATCACACACCGCAATCTTGCGGCGAACCTCGGCCCTGTCGACGATCTATTCGCGCCGTATCGAAAGTTTGTTCGGCCGCTGGCGCCGATCCGCATCGTCAATCTGCTTCCGATGAGCCACCTGTTCGGGCAGGCGCTGACCACGTTTGTCGGGCCGTTGGTTCCCGCTTCGGAGGTCTTCATTTCCTCTGCCACGCCGCAGGAAATCAGCCGCCAGATCCGCCAGCGCCGCGCCACGATGCTGGTGGGCGTGCCCAAAGCGCTGGAAGTTCTGCGGAGTTATATTGTCCACCGGTTTCCCGCGGCCGCGGGGGCCGAGGCGTTCGCCGAAAAGCCGTGGCCGTTGTGCTGGTGGCGTTTTCGGGAGGTGCGGCTTTTCTTCGGCTGGAAGTTCTGCTGCGTGGTCTCCGGAGGCGCGCCCCTGCCCGCGGATCTGGAAGCCTTTTGGAACGGCCTCGGCTTTTCGGTGGTGCAGGGCTACGGGCTGACCGAGACCGCGCCGGTGATCAGCTTCAATCATCCGTTCCACACCCGCCGCAGGACGGTGGGAAAACCGCTCGAAGGCGTGGATGTCCGTATCGCCGACGATGGCGAAGTGCTGGTGCGTGGCGACAACGTGAGTCCGGGTTACTTTCATGCCCCGGCTGAAACCGCCGATACCTACCGCGAAGGCTGGCTGCACACGGGCGATGTCGGCGAACTCACGCCCGACGGGGACCTGCTGATCAAAGGCCGCAAGAAGGAAATGATCGTGACGCCGGAAGGCCTAAAGGTCTTCCCCTCCGATGTGGAAGCGGCGCTCAACCGCGTTCGCGGCGTACGAGACTCGGCCGTGATCGGCGAGGACCGCGTGCAGGCGGTTCTGGTGCTCGATCCAGGCGCCGATGCCGATGCCGTTGTGCGCTCCGCCAACGAGCACCTGGAAGAGCAGCAGAGGATCCGTTCCTTCACGGTCTGGACATCCGGCGATCTGCCGCGCACCGCGACCGGGAAACTGCGTCACCGCGAGATCGCCGAAGCAGTCCGGCACGGCGCGGCGGAAGCGCAAACGCCGGACGGCGACATTGTGAGCCTGGCGCAGAAGTATGCGCCGGGCCGCGTGGTTCGTCCCGATACCAGCCTCGCGGAGCTTGGGCTGAGCTCGCTCGATCGTGTCCAACTGATCATGGATCTCGAAGAGAAACTGGGAACCCACATCGACGAGAACGCATTTGCATCGGCGCGGACTGTCGGGGATCTGATGCACCCGGCGCAAGCTGCCGAACCCGCGGACTTCCCCGCGTGGAACCGGGAGTGGATCGCGCGAGCCATCCGCCGCCTGACGCTCGCAGGCGTCCTGCTGCCAGCGACGAGGCTGATTGCCCGAAGCGTCAAAGTCACCGGCCGCGAAAATCTCGCATCGCTCACGGGACCCGTGATCTTCGCGGCCAATCACCAGAGTTATCTGGATGCGCCTCTGATCCTCAGTTGTCTCTCCGCGCGTTGGCGCTATCGCATCGCGCCCGGCATGTGGAAAGAATACTTCGACGCATACTTTCATCCCGAGCGCCATTCCGTGAAGGAACGGTTGATCGATGGCGTCCTCTACCTGCTTCTCGCGCTTCTCATGAACGGCTTCCCCATTCCGCAGACGGAGGCCGGGGCGCTGGAAACTGTGCGCTATGCGGGCGAGCTGGTCGAGGAAGACTGGTCCATTCTGATTTTTCCCGAGGGAGAACGAACGACGACAGGCGCCATAGGCCGCTTCCAGCCCGGAGTCGGGATGATGGCTGCGCGGCTTCACGTTCCGGTTGTGCCGATCCGGTTGGTGGGCGTGGATCGGGTTTGGCACCGATACGCGACGTGGCCTCGGGTCTTTCGCGCGCGCGGAACCGCTACTATCGAGGTTGGATTTGGCGAAGCGATTTATCCGGGAGCGATTTATCCAGGTGGCCGGCCTTATGCGGAACTCGCGGAGGAAGTCGAACAGGCCGTGCGGCGCCTCTGATTCATGACCCAAGCCGCTGTGAAACCGGCAATGCCCAGCAGCCATGAACAACGCTCGTGGTACGTGTATGACTTCGGGCAATCGGCCTTTTCGACGACCGTTGTCACATTGTTTTTCGGCCCGTATCTGACGGCGCTGGCCAAATCCGCGGCGGATCGAAACGGGATGCTGCATCCGCTGGGCATCCCGATCAATGCTCTCAGCTGTTGGAGCTACCTCATCAGTGTGTCGGTCATGGCGCAGGTGTTGTTTTTGCCCGTCATCGGCGCGGTTGCCGATTACGCCCGGCGCAAAAAGGAAGCCCTGGCGACGGCGGCGTTCCTGGGAGCGGCGGCTACCATCGCCATGTTCAGTCTCAAGGATGGACATTGGCTCAGGGGCAGTCTTCTGTTCCTCATCGCGAATGTGAGCTTTGGCTCCGGCGTGGTGATTTACAATTCGTTTCTGCCCGAGATCGCTTCGCGCGATGACCGCGACGCGGTTTCATCGAAAGGCTGGGCGACCGGCTATGTGGGCGGGGGAACGCTGCTGGCGCTGAATCTTCTGTTGTATCTGAATGCCGCGCGCCTCGGCATCGGCGAAGGCATGGCGGTCCGGATCAGCCTCGCATCGGCCGGCATTTGGTGGGCGCTGTTCACCATCCCCTCATTGGCCGGACTGCGCGACCATGTTCCGGCGCGGGTGCTGGCACGAGGGCAGCACGCGGTCGCGAGCGTATTCAGACAACTGAAGCACACGGTGAGCGAGGTCCGTCAATTTCCGCAGGCGCTGACGTTCATGGCGGCGTATCTGCTGTACAACGACGCCATACAGACGGTGGTCGCGATGGCGTCTCAGTTCGGGCACGACGAGCTGAAGATTCCCATATCGCAGCTGACGCTGGCGATCCTGATGGTTCAGTTCGTCGCCTTCTTCGGAGCGCTGAGCTTCCAGCGGATCGCCGCCGTCATCGGCGCTAAACGCGCCGTGGTTTTCAGCCTGATTATCTGGACGGGGATTCTGTTCTACGCCTGGGCCGCCGTTAAAACCACACTGCAGTTTTTCGCCATGGCGGCGGCGGTGGCGGTGGTTCTCGGCGGCAGCCAGGCGCTCAGCCGGTCGCTCTACGCGCAGTTGATTCCGCGGCTGAAGGAGGCCGAATACTACAGCATTTACGAGATCACGGATAAAGGTACGAGCTGGCTCTGCCCGTTGTTCTTCGGGCTGGCGCTGCAGTTTACCAAGAGCTATCGGATCGCTATTCTTTCGCTGGTCGTGTTCTTCTTTGCGGGTTTGCTGGTGCTGCTGAAGGTGAATGTGGAGCGGGGTGAGCGCGACGTGGAGAACTTCAGGCCGGCAGCCGGCGCGGATTAGGGGGGCGCCGTATAGGTTCCGAGCCGCGACCGCGAGGGAGCGTTCTGCGCCGCCTGTGATAGTTAATTCGTGACGAGCCCTTTTGTCGATGTGTGGCGGGGTCCCCCAATGCCACAGGGCTTTTGGGGGGCGGTCCCCCCGGGCCGCGGCGGACGCCCTCGTCCGCCTGGTCGGGAATGAGACCACAACGATGGCCGATTTCACTCTTGATCATTCGCCAACCCGCTTATTCTCGGGCCCGGGCCTTTGCCATGATCATGATGTGCTCAAGCTGCTGGTAATCATCCAGCTCGGACCGTTCTTCCGCCGAAATGCTGCCGGCCTTTGAGCGTTCGATCAAATCCGCCACACGTCGCCGGACGCCATCGGAAGGATGAAATGCGACCACGGATTCCGGGGTAGTGCCGGCCGCGATGAAATCGATCACCTCATCCCAGGATTTGTTGCGATCATCATGCCTCCGTCCAGCAGCCATTTTGCGACGCGAGCCACCCAACTCCTCAGGCATACCGCCGCGCACATCTGCCGAGTCCGCGACGATCAGCAATCCCCGCCCGCTTCGAATCGATAACCGATGTCGCGAATTGTCTGAATGTATATGGGCTCGCGCGGATCCGTTTCAATCTTTGCCCGCAAGGTTGCCACGCACCGATCGATGCTGCGCGACGTCACCATGATGGAATGCCCCCAAACGGCGTTGAGGATGTCGTTGCGCGCGAGAGCGCAGCCGCGTCTGGACACGAAATATGCGAGCAGGCGGAATTCCTTGGGCGTCATTTCGATCTCCCGGCTGTGGCGAAACAGCTTGTGCGCCGTCAGATTCAATTCGAAATCGCCGAAGCGGAACACCTCGGCCTGTTTCGCCCGAGCGCGGCGCAGGAATGCGTTGACCCGCGCGATCAGTTCCCCGATGCGGAACGGTTTGGCGATATAATCGTCCGCACCGAGATTCAGGCCGAGGATGATGTCTTCTTCCTGACCTTTCGCGGTGAGCATCACGATCGGCGTCTCGATGCCGCGCTCGCGAATCGTCCGGCAGATTTCGTAGCCGTTCACGCGCGGCAGCATAATATCGAGCAGGATCAGGTCGGGATTTTTCGTAAGAGCGAGATCGATGCCCGTGGCTCCATCCTGCGCGGCGAGAACCTCAAAGCCTTTGGAGGTGAATGAATCCCTGAGTCCGCGCACCAGCGCGGGTTCGTCTTCGATGATCAGAATGCAACCCGTATTCAAGCCGCCGCCTTTTCAGGCGAGGTCCGCCGCGGCAGGCAGACGCTGAACGTGCTGCCGGAGCCTGGACGGCTGGCGACCCGCACCGATCCGCCGTGCGCGCGGACGATGGATTCGACGATGCTCAAGCCCAGTCCGCAACCGCCCGTTTCGCGGGCAAGCCGCGCATCGACCTGATAGAAGCGGCGAAAAATGCGTTTCTGCTCGCGCGCGGCGATGCCGATGCCGTTGTCCTCGACCGCGAACACCACCAGTCCGTTTCGACCGTACGCCCGCAGGCGGATACGTTTCTCCGCCGGCGTGTACTTGTATGCGTTATCGAGCAGATTGACCAGCGCGGTGAGCAGCGCATCCGGATCGGCATGGATTGCAGGCAGGTCTGTTTCGACGTTTACATCGAAATCGCACGCTGTTCCCTGGAACCGTTCGCGCATGATTCCGGCGGCGGAGGCGACCACGTCCTCCGGCTTTACCCGCTGGAATTCGAATCGCTGACGGTTCCGTTCGATGCGCGAGAACGTCAGGAAATTTTCGACCAGCCGCGTCAGACGCATGTTCTCGGCAGACATCAGTTGAAGATAGTCGCGAGTTTTCTTCGCATCGAAATCGGTGTCGGCGAGCAGCGAATCCACCAGCAGGAGCATGGATGAGAGCGGCGTCTTCAGTTCGTGAGAGACCGCGGCAACCAGGTCCGTTCTCAGACGCGCGAGGCGCATTTGCTTGCGAAAGGACTGGCCCGCGAACAAACCCGTGATCAGCATCATGCCGATCACGAGATAACCCGCCCAAAGGTACGATGCCATGCGTCCGCTCTCGACCTCTTCCAAAAACTTTGGATCGACGATCGATACCGAGAGCTGCCATCCAGGCAGCATCGGGCCGGCCGGCATGGTTTCCCCAACGGTTCGCGTATCGGGCGGAGTGGCGACGAATCGGACGCCTTTGGCGCCCTCGTCAAGAACCGTGCTTATGGCGGCAAGCACAGTGGAAGTTCGATAGAGTGCGGTGACGCGCCGGGATTTCGATGCCAATTCCCACAGCTCCGGAACACGGGTTGGCTGTAGTCCCGCGGCGGAAGTGTGCGAGTCGCCAGCCTCCAGGAACTGCGCCGCGAGGCGCTCGGCGTCGTATGTGGGAAGGGCGGCGCCCGGCGCGATCGCGCGCACTTCATCCATCAGGAACAGGCGTTGCGCGGCGGGCATCCTGGCGCCCGAGTAGTCGTTCAACATCCCGACGAGTCGCCGCAGGACTCGCCCGCGCCGCGCATATCCGGGTTGCATCAGGTGCAGAGCGAGCAACTGTTCGTCGGCCCCAATCAGACGTCCCTGCGGATCGGCGGCTTTTGCGATGGCGCCATGATCGAAGTATTCGCCGATAGCACGGATCGCGGCTTCTTTGTCGGTCCTGACCAACCAGCGGATCCGGGCCTGCGCTGCACGCGCCGCTATGGAAGGATCGGCGGCGGATTTCGCAACCATCGCCCAAGCGGAAATTGCAGCCTGCGCGTTACCGCTGTCCTCAGCCGCCACGGCCGCTCTCCAATCCGACCTGTTTGCGGAAGAGTCTCCGATCGAGGCAGGCTCGGAAGCCGGATAATTCGGGAAGACGAATGAATCGGCCATGCCGGATTTCACGCTCCGCGCGAAATCCGCATACCGGTCGAGTGAAGCCGCGCGATCTCTCCAATACGAGTCCACGCGATCGCGCAGGAAACGAAGCTGTCCCCGATAAGCTTCGGCGACGCTCTCTTTCGTCGCCTCCGACTGGGCCGTGACTGCCGCCTTCATGAACCAGAGGACGCAGCCTGTCGGCGCGATGACGCCCAGCGCCAGGAGAAGCAACGTGAGTCTGGGTCCCGCATTCACTTCGGCGAAGCCTGCTTCAATTGTGCGCGGTCGAAAAGCTTGCGGCCGTCGGCGGCCGTAATCGTGTCCGCCCGGGCGGCGATTGCGTCGTCGCCCAGAGATCTCCCGTCGGCTGCGAGAACGCCTGTGATCGTCACCACCCCGCCAGGTTCCAAGGCGCTTCCGGTCAGTCCCAGCCTCCTCATTTCGGCGGGACTGGCGGTTAGGAAGACATATCGTTTGCCCGTTCCGTCCTTCGGATCGACGGAGACTGCGCCGCTGGGATTCACCACGACCTGCTTGAAAATCACTCCTTTCACAGTTATCGGACTTTTGGGATCGAACGTCAGCGAAGCCAGTGGGGGCATGACGACTTTCATCTTGCGCGCGGCCAGTTCGGCCTGGACTTGGTTGAGCATGGCAACCGCTGTGGGCACGGCATCGGCACTTCGAGCGGCATCTGTGTTTTGCTGCTGCAGCTCCAGCGCCAGTATGGTTTGTTTCAATTGGTCGATCTGTTGCGCAAGCTTGGGATCGCCTCCCGAGTCGCTCCCGCCGGACGCCCTGAGGTTCGGATAGAAGCGGATGAAATCGGCTAATTCGGCCTGAGCCTGAGCCGCCCCCTCCGATCCGCCCTCGCGCAGCCAACTGTCCACAATCGCAAGTTTCGCTCCCGGCAGGTAATCGCTGTTCGGATAGCTGTTGATCATAAGGTTCAGAGTCCGGCGCGCGCCCTCGTACTCGCCGCGATCTATTTGGGCAAGTGCGTTATCGAGCAGCGCCTTATCCGGTTGCGGAGTCCCGGCCCGGCGAGAGTCCTCCCAAGCCCGCAGAGCCTGGAAGTCTGAGTCGCCCGGAGTCGTCGATTTACGAGCGGCATTCTCCTGCGCCTGTGTCGCAAGCGAACTGATCAGCTTGCCGTAGTCCGCATAGTTCCGCGCCAGATTGGAGAACTCCGCGGCGCCGTTGGCGAGATCGCCCTTCTGCAGCAGCGACTGCGCAAGCCGATATTGCGCCTGCGCGGCGATATCGCGCGGCGTATTTCCGGACTTCACAATCTGGCGGTAGATCGAAACCGCGCCGTCGAGATCGCCGGCGGTCTCCTGCGTGTAGATGCCCTTCTGCAGAAGCTCGGAGGCCGTTTGGGCGAACGCGGGCATCGCGATCAGGCTCGCGGTTATCGCTAATAATGCGAGGCGATTTGTTCTCATGGCCTCAGACTACAAACCGCATGTTACCGAATTGTTACCGGGATGTCCTTTTGCGGTCAGGAATGGCCTTCCGAAGGCGCGGTGGCCGCGAACGAGGTCTCGCCGCCATATTCCTTTTGCGCCTCGTCGATTCTGCCCATCAGGCGCAGCGCCGCCGCGGCCACGTGCTCCGCGGTAAAACCGAAGTGCTTGAAAACCTCGTCGCCCGGAGCGGACGCGCCATAGTGGTCGATGGCGATGATAATTCCCTCGCCCGCCCAACGGTGCCATCCCAATGACGCGCCGGCCTCGACCGTGACGCGCTTCTTTATGGCTGCGGGCAATACACGCTCGCGGTACGCGTCGTCCTGCGCCTCGAACAAATCCCAGCTCGGCATGCTGACCACACGCGCGCGCACGCCCAGAGAGCCCAACCTGTCCTGCGCCTTCGCACACAGCGCAACCTCCGAACCCGTGCCGATCAGGATCACCTCCGGCGCGCCGCCATCCGGTTCCGAAAGGATGTAAGCGCCGCGCGCCACACCCGGTTCCTTCGCCCTCGCGCGGTCGAGATGCTGGAGATGCTGACGGGAGAGCGCGAACAAAGTCGGTCCGTCGCGTTGAATCGCACACGCCCACGCCTCCGCCGTCTCGGTCGCATCGGCAGGCCGGATCACGGACAGTCCGGGGATCGCGCGCAGCCCGGCGAGTTGTTCCACCGGCTCGTGCGTGGGACCGTCCTCACCTACGCCGATGCTGTCGTGCGTGAACACATAGAACGCGCGCAGCTTGCTCAAAGCGCCGAGACGTATCGCCGGCTTCATGTAATCCGAGAACACCAGAAACGTCGCGCTGAAAGGCAGCACGCCGCCGTGCGCGGCCATGCCGTTGACAGCCCCGCCCATGGCATGTTCGCGTACGCCGAACGCGACATTGCGTCCGCCGAAATCCCACTCGCCTCCAACCGCGCCCTGAGTGCCCGGCCCCTCATACTCCGCGGGCTGGAAATCGCCCATGCCTTTCAGCGCGGTGTTGGTGGAAGGATTCAGATCGGCCGAACCGCCAATGATGTTGGGCACTCTTTTGGCCAATGCGTTGAGGACCTCGCCGCCGGCCGCGCGCGTTGCGATCGGTTTGTCCGAAGCTTTCCACTTCGGAATGTCCGCGCCCCAATTGTCGGGAAGCTTTCCGGCGACGATGCGCTCGAACTCCGCGGCTTCGTTCGGAAAGTCTTTCTTATAGGCGTCGAATTTTGCACGCCAGGCTTTCTGCGCCGCGGCGCCTTTGGGCAGCGCTTGTCGGAAAAGATCCACTGCCTCCTGTGGCAGATAGAACTTACCCATGGTAGGCCAGCCGAGCGCTTTCTTGGTCGCCTGCAGTTCTTCTTCGCCCAAAGGACTGCCGTGTACGCCGAAGGTGTCCTGCTTCCTGGGACTGCCGTAGCCGATGTGAGTGTGCACCAGAATCAGCGACGGGCGTGTGTCTTCCTGTTGCGCCTCTTCGATGGCGCGCGCCACGTCTTCGGTGTCGTTACCGTCTTCGACCTTGCGCGTGTGCCAACCGTAGGCTCGGAATCGCGCCGCCACATCCTCGGTGAAGCACAGGTTCGTGGCGCCCGAGAGAGAGATGTGGTTCTGGTCGTAAAGGTAAATCAGCTTGCCGAGGCGCAGGTGCCCGGCCAGCGAAGCCGCTTCGCTGCTGATGCCTTCCATCAGATCGCCGTCTCCGCAGATAGCGTAAGTGTAGTGGTCGATAATTTTGTGGCCGGGCCGGTTGTAGCGCGCACCCAGCCACGCTTCCGCGATCGCCATGCCGACGCCGTTCGAGAAGCCCTGTCCTAACGGACCCGTGGACACTTCGATGCCGGGCGCGCGACCACGTTCGGGATGCCCGGGAGTCCTGCTTTGCCATTGGCGAAAGCGCTTGAGTTCGTCGAGCGGAAGATCGTAGCCGGTCAGGTGCAGCAGGCTGTAAAGCAGCATTGAACCATGGCCGGCGGAAAGCACGAAACGATCGCGGTCGAACCAAAGCGGGTCGGCCGGATTGTGCTTCAGGAAGCGGGTCCAGAGCGTATAAGCCATCGCGGCCGCGCCCATGGGCATGCCGGGATGACCGGAGTCGGCGGTCTGAACGGCGTCGGCCGACAGGATGCGAATGGTATTGATGGCGAGGTTTTCCAATGCCTCATTTCGGCCGGCGTTTTCTTGGGACACTGATTTCCTTTCATGACCCGGATCTCATGACCGGGATCGATCCATAAGGGATCCATACGGAAAGCCTGGTGTGATACAAACCCGTGACAAGCCGGGTCGTCAGCTCACCCGCCATTTTACAGCCCGGCGGAAATCGCGTCTGGAAGAAAGCACCCTCTGGTTCGGATTCTGCTGAAGTCCCAGCAGGTCACAGATGTACTCCCCCGCAATACCACGAACTTCTTACGCTTTGATCGTATTGTTATTCACACCGTTCATGGCAGCCGCCGGCGAACCAACAGCCCCTCCCGTCGACGCGATTCAGCAGGCGGCAGACCTTGCCGGCCAAAACCGGATGGCGGACGCCGCCGCGGCGCTCGAAAGAGGCCGCACTCAGGCGGCGGCCGAAAAAAGGTCCTATATGGAGGCGATCATTCTCAACAATCTGGGTCTGATTTACGAGAAACAATCAAGATTTATGGACGCGCAGAACGCATTCACCGGTTCGATTGAACTGATGGGCCGCGTCAAAGGCCAAAACGCTCCC
>JASHSD010000424.1 GCA_030036985.1 Bryobacteraceae bacterium | reverse complement strand
GTGTGATCGCCGTCGATAAACAGGAAGTCGATCGGTTTGTCGCCGAAAAGCCGCTTGACCTTTTCGAGCGTGGCCGCTTCGTGCGAGTTGCCTCTCATCAAATGGAGCTTCTGGCCGGCTCGCGCGAAGCGCCGGTAAATGGGTGTGCGCAGCGGCGAGTAGCCCCCTCCGAATTTTCCGCCCGGCAGGTCCACGCTGACGATCGTCGCGTCGGGCTGAGCCAGCCGCGTCCACAGGTACAGCGTCCCGCCCATGGACGTTCCGATCTCGAGAACCGTTTTCGGCTTCAGCCTGCTCACGTCTTCAAGCAGGCAGGCCAGCTCTTCCTGAATTTGGATGGGCTGCAGAAACGCATCGCTGTAGCTGAAACTGAGCGCGATGAGCTCGCGCGGATTCCCCATCAGGGAGGCCGCTTGCCGATTCAGTTGATCGAGACCGGCGTAGGCTCGCGCGTATCGCAACGTTCGGTCCAACAGGTTCATAGCCGGGTATCTTCAGTCAATACTCAATGATATTGCATGGCCGGGCTATGGCAATGCGACTGCCTTGACATCCGACAGAGTCCATGTCACGCCGTTCGCCGATTGGCGGACGCGGTAATACAAAAGATTCGGCCCAACGGCCGGGATTGAGATGTCGCAGCCGAACGCGCAGGCCGCCTCGCCGGTTTTCTCCGAGGCGAATGCAAACGGTGGTGTGGCGCTGGACTCGCAGTTATCCGCGCGCGGCGTGCAAAACAGGCCCTGCGCGGGGCTCCTGCCGGCCCCGATATACCGCGAATAGCCGAATTCGATCTGCGCATAACTGAAACCGCCGGCCACGTGAATCGGAATCGTCATGAAATCGTTGTCGGTGTTGTGGGTCTCCTGCCAGGGAGGCAGAGAAACCATGAACCCGGTCATCGAATATCCGTCCATGGAATTTGTCCCCATCACCATCGTCCATTGTCCGTTTCTGTAGACCGTGCTGTGGGAGTAAGGATAATGCCGTCCCGCGCTGCTCCAGCCGTTGCTGATAAACCGGGAGAAAGCTCCGCTATTGTCGTTGGAGTCGATCCGAAACTGTCGGATCCCTCCGGCCGGTGCGTTGTCCCCAAAAAGGATGCAGGGTACGTTCACCCAGGAAATGCTTGCGGCGCAATAGCCCGGGTCATACCCCACCGGCACGTTGACATAGATCTCGTTCGCCGCGGATCCCGCATGGCATTCGCCGGCAATCAGAACGAAGCACATCGCCCAAGGGGTGGAATCCACGCTGCTCGACGGACCGCTCACATCCTCAAGCTGGTAACGGCCCGCCCATCCGAGCATCGGTTGCGTTTTGTAGGTCGCGTTGGAAGCGGTGGCCGAACCGACCGCCTGAACCTTATAGACGTTCCCGCCCATTCCCGTAACGGCGCGGGTTACCCCGCAGCCCAACTGTTCCTGGGCGCAGACGAGAAATGGATTCATGTCCAGCGCCCAGGCATATCCGGGAACTCCCGAGCGCTGGCTGTCATCCGTGTAACTCTGCAGCTGCCCTCCGATCGTCGCGTTTATCCCGTGAAAAGCCGGATCGCCGGTCGTCACCATATTGACCGGCGGAACGTTTCCGAGTTGAGCGAACGGCGTGTTGTAAAGGGTAGCCGGGGATGTGACATAGTTCAGACCGCTCGCGGTCACCCCGATCCCGAAATGCCCCGTGAAAGAACGCCCCAATTCCTGCACGCTCCCGCTTGTCTCGTCCTGCATCAGTGCCGCCGCTCCGCAACTGTTGATCGAACCCGGCATCATCGTGAGCGTCCAACCGTTCGCATGTTGGAACTGACTCGGCACGTCAACCGACAAGGGATCGACTTGTCCGTGCCAGGGCGAAAGGGAACAGTAATCGTAGGTGCCGTTGCGCGCCGCGACAACGCGCAGGGTGTTTCCGGCATCCGGCGCCACCGAAAGAATGTGGAAGTGTTCGGAGTCGAAACCGCCTGTATTGGCGATGTCGGCGGCGTTATCTCCGGCCTGCATCAGCGGGTATTGTGAATATGCTGAATTCCAGGGACACGGGTAAAGGCTCGCCATGGCCGCGGTGGCGGCCACATTGCATACGCCGCCCTGTGGGAGGCGGAACGTGACGCATTGCGTATAAGGAGCCGATCCCGCCGGACACGTGCCGTAATAACTTCCATCGGGTGGCCATGGGAGCGCGGTATTGGTGTTCCACGTCATCCCGTCCGCTTCCAGCACGCTCTGCACCTGGGCTTGAAACGGCCCGCCGTTCAGAGTTGTCGTACTGTTCGATTCCAGGGGGTCCAGCGCCAGGAAAAGGGTATTCGGGTTGCTGTCGACCGGCTGCGGCGAATGCAGCGATCCGAAACGCGCATTCGGCGCCCCGGTGCCGTCCAGCGTGTGAATCAGACGCACTACTTGGGCGGGACTCTGGCTCAGGTCCACAACTGCGCACCACCCCGGTCCGCCCGAGGTCGGCTGCCCTTGTCCCGCATAGATATTGCAGAAGAAACCGAAATGACCGCTCGACCCGTAATACGCGACCCCCGGATTCGACGCCAGCCACGGGCCGTAAACGGACGAGTTGTATGCGGGCAGCGACCCTCCCTGGTTCGATTCGATCTGCTGGTCAAGATCCGCATTCGCGGAGTACGGCATCAGATCGACCGGGGCCGAAACCTGGTCGTTGTACGGCGGACAATCCCCTCCGGGCCCGCAGGTGTAGTTGTAATTCAGTTCGGTCGTGTAGTCGCCAGTATAGGTGTATTTGTAGATGGTCCAGGCGCCCTCCGCGTCTGTTCCTCCGGCATAGAAAACGTTCCCCTGGGTGTCGTCGAAACTGAACCCCGTTCTGTTGGAAAGGATCCGTGTTGTACCGTCGGTTGCAATGAACGCAAGCCAGCCGATTCCACTGATGATGCTGGTCAACGAACATAAATAGCCCGTCTTTCCGTCGCCGGACGTCACCTGAACCAGACTGCATTTGTCGCCGAGGGACTGAATGCCGATCGGCGAGTCGGAGCCCGCGAGCTTGAAGTTGAGGCCAACTGTCACTGTGGAATTCGGGGTGTCCTTCCACACCCGAATGCCCCACCCGTAGGCGCGGAAGGCGCCGCCGGCAACGCCTGGCTGCTCCACGACCGTCAGCGCTCCGGGGCCGCTCGGCGCCGCCGCCGCTGTACACAGGCTGTTGACGCATGAACTGCCTGCCACAAAGATCTTCTGACCCGCAACCATGGCGCTGCTGAAGTGTTGCGATGAATTGAGGCTCGCGATGCTCAAAGCGTTGCCGGAGACGGTCAACGTGCCAAAGGTCTCCCGATTTTCCATCCGAATCAGGGGCGAAACACTCTGCGTCCATCCGAAGGTCGGACTGGACGGGAACGACGCCGGAAAGGCGCCGTCGAGGTCGGAGGAACCGGAGGGGACCTGCGCCACCGTACCGACAGGCAGGGTGACCTGAATCGTGTTGCTCGCGCAGCCGGACACTGGGTTGAGGAAAATACAGAGGTCGATTACCCGGTCGGCCGCCGTTGTCGCCGCGCCGCTGCCCCACACGACGATTCCGACGTCTTCGAGGAGAGTGTGCCAGTCATAGGGCAGCGGATCGGGGGCCGCCGACAGGTCGGCGTACAGATCCACCGGGTTCGTATTGCCGGTAGTCGCCGTGGTCGACGCGCCCGCCAGAACTCCGGCCGGATTCGTCCATCCGCTGCCGCCCGCCCAATCGGTAAACGCCCGGCTGCTCGAAACACATCCTCCCGCGCCGCATCCTGTTCGCCACGTCTGGATCGAGGTTGACATGGGAATCAGAGTCACGCCGGTCATCGGATCGATATAGGACTGCTTCGTGGTCCAGTCGAATGCGGGCAGGCCCAGATTTCCCCACTTGGCCGCGTTGAATGGAGATTGCTCGGTTCGCGTAGTGCCGCTCGAAAGGTTCGCCGTGCTGAAACTGCCCGAGACCATGCCTCCGCACCCGCTTACCTGAAAGTAATAGGTGGTGAAGACTGCCAGCGCGCGGTCGTCGTTCTGGTGGCCGATCGTCACCGTTCTGGTGGTTCCGTCCGCCGATGTTACCGTGTCGGCTCGGCCCGTATCCGTGTTCGCGCCGGCGTATTCGGCCGCATTCACGTCGGGATGAAGCGGCGTCATCGACGGCGAGGTGCTGACCTGAATGGTGCAGGAACCTTGAAACCCGATCTCCTGCAGGACGGCCTGTGTCTGATTGGCGCTGGTGATGGTGGCCGTCAGGGCGCCGAACGCGTTGACGGCGCAGAGCAGGAGGGTCGGAAGACCGATTTTCCCGGTGAAGCGGTTGCGGAATGCAAGGGCTGTCATAATCTCGGCAGCCCCTGGAGAAAGATCGTATATTCAAAAGGCGCGAAGGTAGTCGCCGTCGAACCGATCGCCGAAGCGCCGAAAATGAAGTACCACCCGTAGGTCTCCTGGGGGATGGTTCCCGAAGCGGTCGCCGAAGGTCCCCCGTCGACCGAGCAGCGGATCGTATTGATCATCCCGCCGTCGTTATCAACTTGGATCCGATGGACGTTGGTGTCCTGGGGAATTCCCGTATCGGCGGTAGCGATATCCTCCCCGCCCTGGTTGATGACGGCAAACCAATCCCCCGTTCCCGTCTGCCGGCATCCGATGAAATCCGGAAAACTCGTGTTGGACGAACTCAATCCGACATACTGAGTTCCGTTTGCGTCCGCCGCCTTGTAGGTAGCCGACACCCAAAGCTGAGCGGGAGTGTCTCCCGACCAGTAGTCGAACGTCGCGCCTCCGTAGACGTTGTTGGCGGTGGTCGGAAAAGAGAAAGCACAAACGTTTCCAGCGCCCGAAACCTCCGCCCAGGGAGCCGAAAAGATGCTCTCCTGCGAAAAGCCCGTCGCCCCCGAACCGGCGCCGGCTCCACAGCCGCTGTAGCTCCATCCATCGACTCCGTTGCTGAACCCCGTTGCGAGCGTGATGTGGTCGCGAAAGAATTGCGTCGGGTCCGTTGGATTGTAGTAAGTTGCCGCTCCGCCGGTGGGCGACGACCCGCTGGACGAACCGGAACCGGTCGCGGAGATCGTGATCGTCCCCGCCGTCTGCGCGATCGTAACATTGGAACCGGCTATCAGTTCCGGCGGCGCGCTGAGCGCCGAGGCGCTGTCTGTCCCGGTAGCATTCCAGGCGCCGTTGGTTGCCTGCCAGGTCGCAAGCGGAATAACGCCGGGCGGGTACTGCGAAATATCGTTCGCAACCACACAGCCGGAGCAGGTCACCACCAGATTATCCGCGCTCGGAGTGCCGACTGTGAGATTTCCGTTCGTGTCGATATAGATGCTGGCTTGGCCTGTTCCGCTGCTGATCGTCGCCGTAGCCGGCGCGACCATGCTGTAGATCGAAGATCCGATTCTGAAAACGCACGGAGTTACGGTCGTGCAGGACGGCCCGATTGTCAGCTGAGCTGTGGTTGTCGGTGTCACGGTGAACGGGTTCGTCGTGCTTCCGGAAACTGCCTGAATCGGACTCCACGTATTCGCGGAGATACACTCGGCGGCGCCTCCGCCGGCGCCCGTCACGAAAAACATCTGGCCGGTATTGCAGGTTGCGGGCAGAGCGGAACCGGTCGGAAATGGGACCACGGAGGACGCCTGCGAGAAATTAACATTTTGGGCCTGATTGCCGAGATCCAGTCTTGTCTGCGCCGGCGCGCCCACACTCAACGCCAGCAGGACGCAGCACACATACCTCGTTGTCATACGCGGGAATTGTCTCCTCGCGCAAAGAAGTACCAGACCACCCCGCGCAATCCATCCGCAATCGCGCTTAAGTCATTCGTAAATCAGGAAAAACTATCTGCTAACGCGATTTCGCCCCTCCAGGAAATGTCCGCCGCAAACCCTCGGTCACGCCGATCCGCGGTTTCCACCCGAGCAGGGTCTCGGCCGCGCTGACATCGAACGGCGAAAGCGGTTTCAGCGACCGGATCTTATACCGAGATAGCGGCGCGCCCCGTTTCAAAGCCTTCCCGAGCAGTTCAAAGCCGAAACCGGCGGCCATCAGCAAACCCGCGGGCACTTTCCAGATTTTGGTTTTCCCCAACGCCGGACGCTGCCGGGCGAGATATTCGTTCTGCGTAATCGGCGTCGGGTCCACGATATTGACCACGTGTCCCACCGCCTTGTCGGATTCAGCCGCGAGCAGCAGCGCGTCGACCACGTCATCCCTATAGAGCAGCGGCAGCTTCCGCTTTCCCGATCCGGCGACAATCCACACTCCGGCGATATTGATCACTCCGTTCGGCGTCACCTTTTCGGCTCCGGGCCCGAAGATCTGACCGGGACGGATCACCACCGCCGGCAAGCCGCGATCGCGTATCGCCTCCTTCACCATCGTCTCGGCTTCGAGCTTGGTGCGCGTATAGGTTCCGCGATTCATCGGCTCGGGTTCGAGCGGCGAACTCTCCGTCACGGGAGTTCCGGTCACGTGCCCGGCGTGATCCATCACGCTCATCGAACTCACATAGACCAGTCGCCTGATGCCGTGCGAGAGGCAGGAATCGATAACGTTTCGCGTGCCCCACACCGTTGCCTGCTCGAACTCCGCCGCCCCTCCCTTCATCGCCGCGCCCACGTGATAAACCAGCTCGACGCCGTTCACCGCCCTGTCGACGACATCGGGCTGCCCGAGAGTCCCATGAACCACCGACACCGGCCCTCCCGTCGCATGCGGATCGGAGGGGCTGCCCAGCTCCGGAGGACGCCGCAATAACAGCCGCACCGGCTCGCCCTTTTCGCGTAATCGCCGGACCAGCTCGCCGCCAAGGAATCCGCCGCCGCCGGTCACGAGAATGGATGCGGGTTCCACCGGACGCGCGGCCTCTTCGCGTCGCCAGGCCTCGACTTCGCGATCGGCCGGCTCCACGGCTTCGCAGACCAAGGCCATCACGCGCCGTCCTTCATCCGGATTCACCGGCGCCGGCTTTCCGGCATCGAGCGCGTGGTAGAAATCCTGCACGCCGCGATAGATTCCCGGCGATGGTTTCAACGATCCCTTGGCGAATCGGACCATGTTCATCGGCACGTCCCAAAGCTGCCGCGCCGCATTGACCGCGCCGTTGATCACAAACCCGATCTGCTTCGGCCCCGGCAGCGTCTTGCTCAACCGGCAGGTCTGCAGAAAGCAATCGACGTGGATATTTGCACGCGTGCCCTGAATCCAGAGTTCGTTCTGCAGCGGCTGGCTGTTCCACGAAAGAAACATGTAACCCGTGCCGTTTTCAGCCCACGCCATCGCTCGCCATTCGTCGAGCTTCAGCAGTTGATTGCGCCCCGATCCCGCCCAGGTCACCGAAAGCTTATGAATCCGGCCCAGAAACAGCTCCAGCAGATACAGCCCATGCACGCCGAGATCGCGGAACGGATAAGATCCCTGGCTGTAAGGCGCGGGCAGCGGTCCGCCCGCGTAGGGAGGGTAATCCGAGCTGCGAATGAAATGAACCGCCAGGATGTCGCCACAAAC